>SDWN01000055.1 GCA_004195305.1 Neptunomonas sp.
CACCGGAGGGGATCGCCCAAGCATTGCACGAGCCCCTGCTGAAGGTGTTCCCAGCAGCGTTGTTAGGCCGCCTGGTAACCATCCCCTATTACCCGCTTAGCGATGCGGTGATCGCCATCATCACCCGCCTGCAACTGGGTCGAATCGAGAAACGGATCCAGCAGAACCACGGTATCCCTTTCACCTACGACGACGCGGTGGTCGAGCTGATCACCTCACGCTGCACCGAGCTGGACAGCGGCGGCCGGATGATCGACTCCATCCTCACCAACACCCTGCTGCCGGCCATCAGCGAAGCGATTTTGACCCATACATTTGAAGGCAGAGTGTTAGGTCGTGTTCATATCAGCGTGGAGCAAGGGGAGTTTGCATATCGGTATGGTAGTGCGGATGAGGACATTTGACCTAGTGCATTCCAAACGAAGGAGGTTCTGCCTTCCTTCGACCAATGAATTTGGAGAAAACAATGCCAAAGCATACATGCTCGAAATGCGGGTGCCAGACGTGGTCAGCATTGGACTTTAGAAACTTGTGCAAGAGTTGCGCAGGCGACACCACGGTGCTTGCAGGACTTCGAGTCCGATGCGTGGATCCAGCAGAAGACTTAACGCAGGTGCCAAATGAAAATGGAAAAAGAGGAATTGCAAAAGATTTGACAAGTACGCCGCATATCTATGTCGTTGAGTTTGGTGACAACCGTCAGGTTGCCAAGAAACCCAAGCAAGTCCTGTGGTGTGCTGACCCGACAAAATTGAGAATTTTCATGCGGGCGGCAAAAGAGATGATTCAGGCTGCTGCTGACGGGTTCAATAACGCAGACGAAAAGAAGATAAGGTGGTTTGGCGTTGAAACGGATTCCAGAAAGTGGAGCACAATTAGCACCAAGCTAAACGCTCTCAACATTTACCTCAAAAATGAACTTATTACGGTGAAATTCGCTTGCACATCTGGTGACGGTATTGCAGCAATTGACAAGACGAAGTTCAATTCAAGCACAACAACCGTCACCGTACTCTTGGATAGAGGTTTTTTCTGGAGACGCTTCAGTGACGGAGAAATGATCTGCTCAATTATCCATGAATTCACACACATTATTTGCGACACAACCGACGAAAGGGCAAATGGCGCCGATCAATATGGCATGACCAAGTGTCAAAAATTGGCAATAGATTTTCCGGATCAAGCATGGATAAATGCTGACAATTGGGCCTATTTCATTACCGAATTCAAAGACCAAGTGGACGCCTATGCTGCCATAGATTGGACCTACTTGGATTTAACTTCATTTAGTGACCGATCCCCCCTTACCAGAGGCATGGCCCCCCCTTAGCCGTAAATGAGTACAACCGCGAGGAAACGGGGACAGACCACCTTTATGCCACTACATTTTAGCAGGCCTGCCCGGTCTTGCCGGACTAACCCTGCGCTGCAGCGTAGCAGAAATCTGCTCCTGAAAACGGCCATCTCCCAAGGCATAATTGCCGTTGGTGCGGTGACGTATCCCCCGCTCGACCAGACCACCGTCAAGGTGAGTTCGAAACAGGGCACTGTAAGCCTCGGTAACGCTCCCAGTTGACGATTCCAAGGCGAGATATTGAGGTTATGTAGTCAGCAGGGGATTATCTTTGCCCTCGTCATTAGCGCCATAGCTGGACCAGCGGTAGTCCCCCGGATGGGTCACCATCCCGGCACGCACTTCAGCTCGACATAACGGCAACAGGCGAGCACGTTCTCCTCGTCCTATCTCCTGCCTCCATTTTAACGCCTTACTTAACGGTTCATTAACTCCCTATTATAAAAACCTAGGGGGCATTCGTATTAATTAGGGTCATGATTTATGCCGCTACTATTGAGTCACTTCCTCGTGAAAACTTGAATAGGTGTTACCGATACTGTAATAAGTTCTATAATGAACTCTGTGATTCTGCCACCCCAGATATCATTATGTCCATCCATAAGATCTTCTGCCACTTCAATATTCATGTAGGGATTTCGTGGCGTGGTACGGCCCTTACTTATTAAGGTTACAGAACTATAAACATCTACATCAGTTGTATCTGAGGCGGACCAGTCACTATACGCACGTTTTAGATCAAATATTGAGTCATCTCCCTCTCCTGCAGCCTTCAGGAGATGCGTTTGATATTGTTCAAAATGGCCTACGGCACTTCTATCTGCACTCCCCTGAGCGATGTCGACAGGTTTCATATTATTGACACCCGTCCCCTGACATTCATGACGTCGCATGGTGGAGTGACTTTCAAAGAAGGTCGAAAACATCCGACCTAAAGGAAACGCCAATTTCGTCGCATAGTCCGTTTGCGATGTAAGAATGGCTAATTTAGGTAACTGCCCCACCTGGTAGCCCCTGCATTTGTCTTGAGACAACTCCAAAAGGGCCGAAAATCGTAACGCCTCGAACGCTGGATTAATTAACACCACCAGGTCACCAAAACCACTCGCTTGCCCTTGATAGTTTTTAGTCTTTCGAGAATCGATATAGCGGTCAGAAAGGATTTTTTGTAGGGAACTAAAGACAACGGCCCCTCCAAAACTGTGTCCTATTACCACAAAACGACTGGTTGATTGAGGATTACCGTCTTCAAAGGTGTTACGCACATTTACTAGTTCCTCCAACTTTAGCAGTGCTTCTGTTACACCTTGTTGACCTACTTTGTGTGCAGTGCTTTTACGATCCCAGAATGTCACCATGTTTAAATAATCTATATCAATAGAATCTCCTCGCCAACCGATGTAAACCCCTAATACCGGACGTCTATCACGTTTGTGTATTGTGCTGTTCTCAGCTTCAATTTTCGAAACGCTGGCGAGAAGTGTTCGAAACTCCTTAATATTTGTATCTTCCGGCTTAGCGCTGTGATGCCAGCCATGCACAAACGTGATCACGATAACATCTTGCTGCCCGGCAATAGCGAGGTAGTTATCGATAACCGAATCCTGTTGCCCTCTTTGACGGAGCTGTCCTTGGTCATCGTACTCAATAAAACCTAGTCGATATTCACTTTCAGTGTTATTTTTAGAAATTTGACGTGCGCTATCCTCACAATCACCTTCAGTGGTATATATACACTCTATAGAGAGCGAGCCTCGATAGTTACTATTATGACTACAACCCACAACCATTAACGCGACAATAACAGTGGAAATAATTTTACATAGCATAAGCAACCCACTCCATCTTTTAATTAATTATAATCGGCTTGTTTGATAAGCACTTTCAAACGTACGACAGCCTTTAAGAGGCCGTTGGCCTCGTAATAATTATTATCTTGAACACCTTATAGTCTAATAAACCCACGCAGACATAGAAAACTGAGACAGACCACCTTTATGCCACTATATTTTAGCTGACCTGCCCGGTCTTGCAGGACTAACCCTGCGCTGCAGCATAGCGGCAATCTGCTCCTGAAAACTGCCATCCCCCAAGGCATAGTTACCGTTGGTGGCGTGACGCATCCGCTCGACCAGAACAGACACCTTCACTGAGTGTAGGTGTAGGTGTATGTAGCTGCGGCGTACCGATTGGTCGCCGTATTTTCAGTACAGGTAGATCTGGTTAGATTTCGCGAATATAACCTTTAAAGAATGGTTGATTCAGCCGTAGCACCCAGGCGGATCGACCTCGATCGACTCACAATCAGCGCGTAAAACATGGTGAACTCCCAAGGGATGAACTATATATCTAATGGGTTGTTTTTGAATGATAACCACCCTTGGGTGGTGGATGATCGGATCCCGGTTTTCCAACAACCTCATGTGATCAGTCGATGAACCAGCCAGGGGTACTATCAGTTGCGGATACAGGGAAGACAGTTATGGATACAGGGAAGAGAAGAAGCTATAGGGAAACATCACGGACGCTATCTGATGGGGCTG
>SDWN01000292.1 GCA_004195305.1 Neptunomonas sp.
GTTTTTGGCGATCGCTCGCCAGTTGCAAGAGTCCGGCATCGATCCGGCATCCCTGGGGGTCGACAAATTGATCTGCATCGGTGAACCGATCCGCAACGCTGATCTTAGGCCTGCTCCGCTCGGGGAACTACTGAGTGAGGGTTGGTCGGCTCAGGTCCTCGGCACCTATGCCAGTACCGAAATGGCGACCGCCTTTGCCGATTGCAGCGCCGGCTGCGGCGGGCATCTCCTGCCGGAGTTGATCCTGGCCGAAATAATTGATGAGACTGGCCAGCCTGTGCCTGCTGGCGACCTTGGCGAGCTGGTGGTGACTCCGCTGGGGATTGAAGGAACACCCCTGTTGCGCTACCGCACGGGCGATATTGCCCGCCTGCACCCGGAACCCTGCAGTTGCGGGCGGCAGACCCCGCGCCTGGGTCCGATTCTGGGGCGCAAGGCACAGATGCTCAAATACCGCGGTACCACCCTGTTCCCGTCGGCGATCGGTAGCGCCCTGCAGGGGGTCGTGGCGGTAGAGGGCTACTATCTGGAGGTTGAACGCGAGTTTGATCTCTCCGATCGGCTGCGGGTGGTGGTCGGGACCAAGGATGCCTCGTTAACCGCAGAACGACTGGCTGAGCTGATCGCCGCAAAAACCAGGGTCAAGCCGGAAGTGGTGTTGGTCTCCCCGCAGGAGATTGCGCAGAAAACAATTTTGCCCAACCGCCGCAAACCGGTCATTTTTTTCGACTACCGTGAGTCTGATAGCAAAACTAGGAGAGATTGAGTATGAGTGCAGAAACAACCGTCATCCTTAACGGCAACGATTTAACCCTCAGCGAGATTGTCGCTATCGGGGTTGGAGATAAGCAGGTCGCCCTCGATCCGGCCGCCCTCGAGCGTTGTCGCGCCAGTCGCAGCTTTCTCGAAGAGGAGGTCGCGGCCAAGCGGGTTATCTACGGGGTCAACACCTCTTTCGGTCCCATGTGTAACAAGATTATCGATGACGAGCAGATTGAAGAGTTGCAAGTCAATCTGATCCGCAGTCATGCCGCCGGGCTGGGTGACCCGCTCAATGACTATATTGCGATTGCCGTCATGGTGGTGCGCTTGAATACCCTGGTCAAAGGCTTCAGCGGGGTGCGGGTTGAGCTGCTTGAGCATATGCAATGGATGATCAACCAGCGGATTGCCGCCTACATCCCCGAATGCGGCAGTGTCGGGGCCTCAGGCGATCTGATTCACCTGGCTCATCTGGCTCTTTCGATTATCGGTGAAGGGCAGGTCTACTATCAGGGGAAACTACATGACGCCGCCGAGCTCTATCGGCAGTTCGACCGGCAGCCGATGCGCCTCAGCTTCAAGGAGGGGATCGCCCTGATGAACGGGACCAGTGCCATGACCGCACTGGCGGCGTTTGCCATCTTTGGCGCGCAGAAACTCTTGAATCTCAGCTGCGTAAATGGCGCCTTCGCCATCGAGATTTTCGGCGGGATCGACGATGCCTTCGATGAGGACCTGCACCTGGTCAAACCCCACCTGGGGCAGATGCAGATTGCCGAGGTTATCCGTAAGCTCTATCAGGGTTCGGGCAATATTACCCTGCGTTCAGATATGCACGAGCTGATTCGCAACCAGAAATCAGATGGACCGGTCTTTGAGACCAGTATCAATGTTCAGGATGTCTATTCGGTGCGTTGCACCCCGCAGGTGCTGGCGCCGGTTGCCGAGGCGGTTGCCCAGGCCAGTCGGGTCGTTGAAATCGAGGCCAATTCTTCCAACGACAACCCGATCATCATCCCGGAGAAAAAGAAGATCATCCACGGCGGCAACTTCCACGGGCAGAGTATCGGTTTCGTGATGGATATGCTCTGCATGGCGATTGCGACCCTGTGTAACATCTCGGAGCGGCGTACCAACAAGTATCTGGACAAGAACCTCAATGAAGGCCTGCCGGAATTTCTGATCCCCGGGACTCTGGGGCTGACCATGGGCTTCATGGGCGCTCAATACCTGGCGACCTCAACCACGGCCGAGAATCGCCAGTTGGCCAACCCGGTCAGCACCAACTCGATCAGCTGTAATGCTTCCAATCAGGATGTGGTCAGCATGGGGACGGTCGCTGCGCGCAAGGCCTTTAAATCGGTGAGTAACGCCAAGCATGTCATCACCCTCGAGGTGCTGGCCGCTCTGCAGGCGCTCTCTTTTCGGAATGCAGACAAACTGGGGCGTGGCACCGGGCGGATCTATCAGAAACTCAATCAGGACTTCACGCCCTATGACAATTCGGGGATCTTCCACGAGGAGTTGGTGCGCTTTCGCAAGATCCTCTTTTCCAGCCAACTGTTCGATGACCTGCTGATCTATTGGGAAGATTAATGGCGCTGACTCTGCCGATTGAGGCCGAAGAGCTTATCCCGCACCGCTTACCGATGCGCCTGGTTGATCGTCTGGTGGAAATAGACGGCAAGAACGGGGTCGTTGAGGCGAGGGTTGCGGCGGGTTGTCCGCTGGTCTCGGGAGAGGGGAGGTTAGAGGACCTGGCTCTGATCGAACTTTTAGCCCAGTCCTATGCTGCGGTTAAGGGCTATGCCGACCGTCTCGAGGATAAGCCGGTCAAACAAGGTTTTTTGGTCGGCATCAAAAAACTCGTTTGGCTGCAGTCTGTGCAGGTCGGGGATCTTCTGAAGATCAATATTCGGACCCTGGCCGAGTTGGATGATTTTGCCGTAGCCGAGGGTGAAATCTGGTGCGCTGGTCAGTTGATCACGCAGGGTGAAATTAAGGTCTGGGCCCATTGAGTATGCGTTGTTTACATCTAATTCCGGCGCTGTTCATTGCTCTCCAGTTGATGAGCCCCGCCGTTTCTTTCGCCGAGCAGACGGCCCTGGGGCAACTGTTAAACGAGTTAAGGCTCGGCGCGGCAGAGACAAGATCGCTCTCGAGTAATTTGCTCCAGGAAAAAAATCTGGCAATTTTTTCGGCGAAACTGACATCGCATGGACGTTTTCTCTATCAGGCACCGGACCACCTGCGTTGGGAACTCATCGAACCGGTCGCTTCCGGTTTTGTGCTGCGCGGCAGCGCAGGGGAGCGCTGGAGCAGTCTCAGTCAGGAACGGGAAACCTTTTCGGTAGAGACCGATCCGATCATGGGGTTGATTGCCCGGCAGCTATTGGCCTGGGCGCGCGTCGACCTCGATTGGTTGCAGAGCCGATATCGGATGGAGCTGACCGCAGACCAGCCCGCCCGTTTGCGCTTGGTCCCTCTGGAGCAGACTGAGGCCGCTTTTATTGACTATCTGCAGGTTCAATTCTCCGCAGATCGCCGCCACATTGCGGAGGTCCTGATGGTGGAGCAGGGCGGGGACAGTACTCTGCTGCGTTTTACCGATGTGCAGTTGAATGAAGAATTGACCAGCGCGTCTTTTCAGGCACCGGAGTTTCGATGAAGCTGATTGCCCGCTGCTACACAGGCCTAGAGAGACGGCGCGGTTGGCTTGCCCTGATCTTGCTGCTGCTGACTGTTCTCTGTCTTTGGAATCTGTCGCAGCTCAGGGTTGAAGAGAGCATTGCCTCCATGTTGCCGGATGGCAAGTCGCGGGTCGCCAGTGATTTTCAGCTGTTGCAGCAAGCCCCCTTTGCCCGCAAACTGGTGATCAACCTGCGAGCAGCGGAAGGGATCGACAGCGCGCAGTTGCTCGCCGCCACCGACCGCTTGCGTGATGCACTGTCAGGCGACCTGTTTGTCAATCCGATCAGCGGTCCGGGTGAAGCAACCGGGGCGATGTTGCTCAATCGGCTTGGACCTTATCTGCCGCTCTTGGCAGACGCGGATGATCTGCAGCAGATTTCTCAAAGACTCTCCGCAGACGAGATTGACCGGCGCTTGCAGATCGCCCTTGCGC
>SDWN01000293.1 GCA_004195305.1 Neptunomonas sp.
GTTTTCGTGGCATATGGGGAAGCTATCAGTAAATAGCAGAAAGTCAAACCTGACACCAAAATTCCCTTCTATATTGTCCCCTATGCCTCCTGCCTTAAACTAGTGCCATTCGTGCCTGATATCCCCTCCAACGCCTCATTCAAGGTCAATTTTCCGGGTCAGAATTGGCACCATAGGAGAGTGCCCCGCCCCGGTTTTCAGCGATTTCCACGAAAAAGGCCGCCCTATAAAGGGCGGCCTTTTTCGTATCTGTCTCTGGACGTAGGCGGTCAGGTAGGAAAGACTATCCTCGATTTCCCATCGTCTCCCTACTATTCCTCGAGTCCAACATGTTCCTAGCTCAGTTTAGTGACCTTGACACTGACACCGTGCCTGGCAGTACAGCCTGTCCAGTAATCGAGGAGCAGGCTGGCACCGGAGCGGGTCGGGTCGGTTGGCAACATCGGGTTAATACTGGTTCCTGTCGCCCTGTCCTTAATTCCCGAGATCAGCTTGCCGTCGATGATCCGGTCGTCCCCACCGAAGCCACGAGTATGACCAAAGCCATAGCCTATCGAAATAGCCCCCTTGACGACCCCTTCATCGGTCTGCAGCTCCCCGTCGGTATGCATGCCTGAGGGGCTGGTTACCCTCACCTTGTCGCCGGAGGCCAAGCCGAACTGGCGAGCCGTATCGACGTGCATGTAGACATAGTTCGTCGGGCTGAACTCCGCGGTGCGCTTGAAGGCCACCGAATAGGGGGAGCGCAGCGCCGGCTTATAGCTGGAGAAGAGCAGCGGGAATTCGTCCTGGCTCCAGTGCTTCTCCCAGCTGTCGCCGTTCCAGAAATGGTTCGGTCGATAGGTCGGAATCCCCGGGTAGGGCTGGCCACTGTAGGCATGGATGTAATCGGTCACCGCTTCATTGTAGAGACGCAGGCAGCGTCCCTTATGCCCGTTCTGGAAATCGCCAGCGTAGCGTGGCTCGCCCTCGTAATAGCCTCCTCGAGAGAGCACGGCGGCAACGGCCGCGCGCTCTTCGGCGGGCAGTTTGTCGTTGAGTGGCTGCATTGCGCGCTCGGCGCCGGACCATTGCATATCCTCTTTAGTGACCGGCGGTAACTTCTTGCACATCATCGCCGTATTGGCGAGGTAGCGCGCACTCCAGTCTTCCAGAGTAAAGAGGTCGACCATGCGGCCATCCTTGGCCTTGATGGCGTTCTTGCCGAAACCGGGAAGCTGGAGCATCAGGGCGATATCGATGAGGAAGCGCTCCATGCAGATGTGCCGGCCCTGCTTGTCTTTGACCGTTCTGGGGGTCACCACCGGCGCACCGGCGGAGAAGCCCTTCATCTCCGAGCCCCACATCCGGTCGGCGGCGTACTCTTCGTGAGCCGAGAGGTCGGGGATGATATAGTCGCAGAGGCCTACGGTCTCGTTGATGTGGCAGTCGATACCGACACTCAGGCCGAGCTGCTGCGGGTCTTTGAGGCTGGCGATGACCTTCTGGTTCAGGCCGCTGTTACCGTAGGTGACATTGTTCCGCCAGCTGAAAAAGGCCCGGAACCGGTAGGGGTCCTTGTTGGCATGGCTGGTGAGCATCTCCCCGGCGTGACCGACCGGCGCGATTTGCATCCAGGGGCTTTTCGCCGGATAGGGCGGCTGATTGTTGGCGAGTTTGGTCTTGTACTCGGTGGAAAGCTCATACTTCCCTTCCCGGCTGGCGCTGACGCCGAGTTCCTTCTTCGCGAAGCCGTCGGCGATTTTGCTTAATTCATATCGGTCCCCCTTGCTCCCTTTGTGAAAACCATGCCCATAGGCTGCGCCGCCCTTGGCGTGGTGCGAGCCTATCAGGGTGTTGAGCAGCCCGGTCAACCAGCCGGTCACGAAGCCGTCGGCGCTACTGGAGGCGGTGGACAGCATGACACTGGAGCGGCGGCCGTGACTGGTGAAGTCTTTAGCGATCTGCTTCAGCTTCTTTTCACTGATCCCGGTGGCTGCAGCATAATCCGCCAGCGAGGTGCGCAGCGCCTCTTCCTTCAAGATACTCAGGGAACTCTTGACCTTTATCGACTTGCCGTTTTTGTCATCGATCATGGTGTCGACGAACAGCTCACCGTCGCGGACCGTTTCGGCATCGGCCAGCTTGCCGGTCTGGCTGTCGATGACAACCGGCTTGTCCGTTGTCATGCCCAGGTCCGAGCCGCGCAGAAACTTGCCGTGCCTCGAAGAGGAGGGATCGATCACCACTAGGTGACTGGCATTGGTATGGTGGAGTTCGCCCTTGGCCTTGGCCGCACTGGCGTTGGGTGTCGCCAGATGGCTGGTATTGATCCAGTTGTTCTCGAAGATAAACCGCATCAGCGCGAACAGAAAGGGGGTATCGCGGCCGGGCTTGATGGGGACCCATTCACCGCCAGAGTTGGCGCTCGGTGTGGTGCGCAAGAGCGGATCGACGGAGATATACTTCAACTTGTTATCGACCCGGGCATCGGCAAGCTGCCGCCCCAGGCTGTTGAGGCTGTTGCCCGAGTTACCGGGGCTGGTGCCGAGGAAGATAGCATATTCGGCCTCTTTAAAATCCGGGTGGGCATGCCAGGCACCCTGCAGCGGGTCGACCGCTGAGAGCGCCAGACCGAGCCGCTGCTGGGCCCCGCAGTAGGCCGATTTCTTACCGACGTTGCGGGTTCCCCAGGAGCTGTACATAAAACGCGTATAGAAATCGGAACGCGGGGCATGCTCGCTGAGATAGGTTGTACAGAGGTGGTTGGCAGCCGAACCGAACTCCGGCTGCCCCGGCGCCGCCTCCTTGTCGAGCTGGCGGATCTCCCGCAGACCGGCCACCTCTCCTTCACCGAAGAGATCGCCGCCTTCGACGATCTCTTTCAGAGCCTGCTCATAGGGGATGGTCTGCCACTTCCCTTCGCCCCGCTTGCCGGCGCGCTTGAGCACCTGGGTGATGCGCCGTTCGTCGTCGACGGCATCGGTCGCCGCCGTGCCACGGCCGCAGGTGGTGGCGCGGTTGGCCAGACCGGCGTCGCCGGTGAGCCCCCTGAAGGCCTCTTTTACCGGCACGTCAAGCGCCAGCGGAGCACCACTGTTGTTCTCGCAGTAGGGGTTACCGCTCAAGCGGAGTATTTTGTCGGTTTTTTCATCGACCCTGACCCGCAGGCCGCAGTTGTCGAAACAGCCGAAACAGCGTTGAAAGGCGGTTCTTTGTCCCGGTGTTTGGGATATTTCACCCGTGACTTCATCGACCATGAACTCCGGGGGCAATGCGTTTTTTGCTACGGAGCTGAGCGGCGGCTCATTATTTTTCTCTTTGCAACTATTTGCCTGCGCGGACGTTACAATAGCAACGGCGCCGACTCCGGCGGCTGCTCCCACTTTGGTGATAAAATTTCTACGATCCATAATCGACTCCCTTTATCGCTGCCAGGTCAAATAGTTGAGGTTCAATACTTTTTCATCTTCAGTTCCACCGGGAAGCCCGATGTAAAAAATGGACGGTCGTGTCCCCTCTTTGGGCAGCATCGCATAAACATCATTACCCTTGATGACCTGCACCAGTTTCGAGCTGGGAGCGTTGAGGTCACCAAAAATTCTGGCGTGGCCGGCACAACTCTCCACACAGGCCGGCAGCAGGCCGTAACTCGACCTGGCAATGCAGAAATCGCACTTCTCGGGCGCGATCTCCTCATTTTCATCACCAGCCCTGGCACCATAGGGACAGGCCCCGACACAGCTCTGGCAAGCGACGCAGGCATCCCGGTCGATATAGACAATGCCGTTTTTATTTTTCGCTGTTGCATCGGCCGGGCAGACCTCGACGCAGTCCCCGCAGGCGGTGCATTTGTCCTGTCTCTTATACACATCT
>SDWN01000295.1 GCA_004195305.1 Neptunomonas sp.
GCCGCCTGAGGGTTCTGTCAGGCTGAAGCCTGACCCACATAAACCACCAACCCCGGCTGCACCTTTTGTGGGTCGGGCTTCAGCCTGACATGGGTAGCACTCAAGTCGGCATAACGACCCATGCCTGCATGAATATTGGGTTTTGTGGGTGTAGCATCCCGGCAGGATAGCCGCCTGAGGGTTCTGTCAGGCTGAAGCCTGACCCACATAAACCACCAACCCCGGCTGCACCTTTTGTGGGGCGGGCTTCAGCCTGACATGGGTAACACTCAAGTCGGCAAACGACCCATGCATGAATAGTGGGTTTTGTGGGTGTCGCATCCCGGCAGGATAGCCGCCTGAGGGTTCTGTCAGGCTGAAGCCTGACCCACATAAACACCGGAATCCCGAGCCTCGCATGAAATATCTGATTTGTGGGTCGGTCTGAAATTGCTCCTGCATTTAAGTCATACACCTGTGGGCGTATGACTAAAGAGCATGGGCAATCAGGTAGAGCTTAGAGCAGAAGACAGAATACTTAGAGCTCAATACCCTCAAGTACGTGATCGAACCAGTCCGCCTCGCTAACATCGCGCTCGCTGACGGCCCAACGGATGATCGAAACATCGGCACCCACCACCGAGTCCAGACTGGCGCTGATCAGCGGATGCCAATCCGGCAGTGGCTGAGACTCAGCCAGCAGCCGGTAGGCGCAGGTAAGCGGGAGCCAGTGATAGTTCTCTGGTGCCAGATCGCGTACATTCAGACACGCTGAAACAGCCTTGAAGCGCCCCGCGTAATCCCGGCAACGAACCGTACCCAGGTCCAGCTGCCGACAAGCGATGCGGGTATACAAAAGTTCATCGGTGTCTTCATCTTCAATTTTATGCAGACAGCACTTACCACAGCCATCGCAGAGTGATTCCCACTCTGCTGCGCTCATCTCGGTTAGCGTCTTGGTCAGCCAGAACGGCTGGGCGGGAGACATATTATCGCGTGCCTGTGCCGCAGCCTACTGCAGCCACCTGGATTCGGTCGGCTCGCGATACAGATCGAGCATATAATCCTCGCGGGGCGGCGGCATCTGCAGGTAAAAACCTTTGCTGCGAATCTCAGCCAGCACCTTCACCGCATCGGCGCGCGCCAGTTTCTTGGTCGGTGTAATCAACAGCGTCATCGCTCCGGTGGGCTTACCAAACACCTCTATCAGTGCCTCAGGCACACGCGCCAAGCCCTCACGTTTCTCCACATAGAGATACATGTCCGCTTTCTTGGTACTCCGATATATCGAACAGATCACTTTCATACTGATTTCTCCACCTCATTTGCGCCAGTAAGATGAGCCACCAATGCCCGGCCGATAACCGCCTCACGCCAGCCCTTCAAGCCCGCGGGCAGTACCACCTCGGTCCGCTCCAGCTGGCAGCGGACCAGCGCCTCAAGATCTTTACGTCGCACCAGCAGCTCGGGCGCTATCTGCAGCCGCTCTGCACACTCACGGACCTGCTGTTTAAGCGATTTCAACACCGCATTACAGCTACTAGGCAAGGGACGAGGCAACGCCGTCGGCGCGCCTGACTGGGCTTGCTGCAGCCCTTGTTGCACCAAAGCCAGCAACTGCGCGCCATCGGTTGAGAGCGCGCGTCCGCGAATCTGCTCAACCCCCGACAACGCCCCCATGGTGCTCGGCAACTTAGTGGCAATAGACTGCAGGGTGTTGTTATGGATTACAAAGTTACGCGGTATGTCGCGCTCACGGGCCTGCCGTTCACGCCAGCCAGACAGCGCCTGCAACACGCTTAGCTGGTTCGGTTTAAGTTTCCAAGCCTGCTTAAAACGCAGGTAATAATCATCCATATCGGGCGGCTGCAGCGCGGCATCGGCTGCTTGCTGGCACTCTTGCAACAGCCAATCCATCTTACCCTCGGCCTCCAGCCGTACGGCCAGGCGCTGGTAGATCAGATCCAGGTACACCACATCTTCGGCGGCGTAGCGCTGCTGCGCATCGGTCAAGGGTCGCTGCAACCAGTCGGAACGGGTCTCGTGCTTATCGACCTCCAGCTCAAACAGGGTACCCAGCAAGCGCTGGTAACCCACCGACAACCCCAAGCCTACAAACGCACAGGCGGTCTGGGTATCAAACAGCGGCCGGGGCGTCGCGCCGTAGCAGTGCGCAAACAACTCCAGATCCTCACTACCGGCATGAATCAGTTTCAGCACCGAGGTATCGTTGAGTAACGCCACAAAGGGAGAAAAATCGGTGATCGCCTGCGGATCGATCAGATACGCACGCTGGTCACAGCCCACCTGAATCAACCCCGGAATCGGATAAAAGGTGTCGGTGCGCTGGAACTCGGTATCCACCGCCACCCGCGCGCACTGGCGCCAGACGAGGCATAATTCAGCGAGACGCAGGTCGGTCGAAATCCACTCCGCCGCGGAAATTGCTTGCTGGCACTGCGCCAGCTGATCCTGTTCTAAAGGTCGATTAATCACAACGCTTTACGTCCGTTAAGTGCATGGGTCAGGGTACTGCTGTCAACATATTCCAGCTCACCCCCCAGGGGTACGCCGTGAGCTATACGGCTGGCCTTAATCCCCATCGGCCTGATCTGCTCAGCAATGTAATGCGCGGTAGCCTCACCCTCGACCGTAGGATTGGTCGCGATGATCAACTCTTCGACACTCGCGTGCTGCAACCGTGTCAACAGTTGCGGTATGCCGATATCCTCCGGCCCCAAACCATCCAGGGGCGACAGATGCCCCTGAAGTACAAAATAGGTACCGCGAAAACTACCGGTCTGCTCGATCGCAACCACATCGGCCGGACTCTCGACCACACAGATCGACGACCCATCACGACTCTGGCTACTGCAGATTCGACACAACGACTGCTCGGTCAAAATCCGGCACTGCTGGCAATGCCCCACTTCGGCCATCGCGGTGGCCAGCGCCTGCGACAGCTGCTGCCCCCCCGGGCGATCACGCTCGAGCAGCTGAAATGCCATCCGTTGTGCCGACTTGGCGCCAACACCCGGCAGACAGCGTAGCGAGTTGATCAGCTGATCAATTAAAGGGCTATAACTCATCGATAAAGACTCAGCTTAGAATGGCATCTTAAAACCGGGCGGCATCATCCCGCCCGTGAGTCCGGCCATTTTTTCCTGGCTGGTGCTCTCGACTTTACGCACCGCGTCATTGACCGCTGCGGCGATCAGATCTTCCAGGATCTCTTTGTCTTCGCTCATCAGGCTCGCATCGATACTGACCCGCTTGACATCGTGACGACCGCTCATCAGGATCTTAATCAACCCGGCGCCGGATTCGCCCGTCACCTCGGCATTAGCCACCTCTTGCTGCGCTTTTTGCAGCTGCTCTTGCATCTGCTGGGCCTGCTTCATCAGATCGCCCATTCCACCTTTCATCATTTACCGTTACCTCAAAGCTTTGCCGTTTTCGACCGGCCTGATTGAGCCCGCGTCGATACGGGCATCATAGTTAGCGATAATCGCCTGTACATTAGTGTCGCGTTCGATCGACTGAACGGCCTCCGCCTGACGCTCCTCGCGCTTACGTTGCCGGTATTGCGCAGGGGTCTCACTATCAGCCCGACCTTCAACCACCGTAACCGAAATAGTTTCGCCCAGATACTCGGTAAGCGCGTGCGCCAATCGCTGTTGATGGGTGGCGTTGAACATGTGGATCTGCTCACCGGCCAGGGTAAAGCACCATTGAGCGCCCTCCACCGAACGTAGCCCCGCATTAGCAGCGATATTATACGTCATTCCGCTAAGCCCGATCTTATCGATCAAACCCACCCAACGCACCGCCTCGGCACCGCCGCTGTCTCTTATACACATCT
>SDWN01000769.1 GCA_004195305.1 Neptunomonas sp.
TTGCTGTCCTGCTGTGGGATCAGGGCGAACATTCATGCCAATTTATCTTATGTTTTATGCCATTGAGATAATTTATCGGTTTTATAAAGATACCTGGTGTCCATGGGTTCGCTCACCGAGTGAAACGCCATGAGCAGACGGGAATCCAAATCGGGGGGCGAAATCACCCGGATTGACGGATTTCATCACTATCCTACTTTCGAGGTTACCGCATGCCGTTTATCGCCGAAATTCCCTACGGAGCCTATTGGTCCACCCCGTTCAGTAAATGGCAAGGCAGTCTGTCGCACCTTAACAGCGTAGAGTTCGCCGCCTATGTCGCCAAAGATGAGCTGGGCAAACGGCAGATAACCCCGGACCAGTTCGACTACTGTGTATTTGGCAGCTCAGTCCCGCAAAAACACTCTTTTTACGGTGCGCCCTGGTTGATGGGTATGATCGACCCTGAGAGTCGGGTGAGCGGTCCTACCATCGGTCAGGCCTGCGCCACCGGTGCGCGGACGTTGCTCAACGCCACCCAGGAGATCGAGTCCGCCCTGGCCACCTGTGCCCTGATTGTTACCGCCGACCGCTGCTCCAATGGTCCCCATCTGTATTACCCCAACCCCAAGGGGCCGGGCGGAACCGGTGAGCATGAAAATTGGGTGATGGATAATTTCGGCTGTGATCCCCTTGGCCGCCATGCCATGCTCGACACCGCCGAAAACGTGGCGGTCAAGCACGGCATCAGCACCGCAGCGCAGCACGAACTGGTGCTGCAGCGCCAGCAGCAATACGCCATGGCCACCGCCGACGATTACGCTTTTCAGAAACGCTATATGAGCCTGCCGTTTAACGTGCCGACGGCCAATTACAAGCGGATTGCCACTTGCCTGCAGGGTGACGAGGGGTTGACCCTGTCTGATCCGGAAGGGCTCGCCAAACTGCGTCCGGTTAAGCCTGGCGGGTCCGTCACCTTTGGTGGTCAGACCCACCCGGCGGACGGCAATGCGGCGCTGATCATGGCCACCCCGGAAAAAGCCCAAACGTTGAGTACCGATGCCAGCATCTGCATTCGTGTGCTCGGGTTTGGCTCGGCCCGCGTGGGCCTCGCCCATATGCCGGAAGCCACCGTGCCCGCCGCCCGCATGGCGCTGCAAAACGCAGGCCTGAATATCGCCCAGATGAACGCCATCAAGTCTCACAACCCCTTTGCCGTCAACGACTTGCTCTTTGCCAGGGAGATGGGTATCGATGTTGGCAGCATGAATAACTATGGCAGCTCCCTGATCTGGGGCCATCCACAGGGTCCGACCGGCTTGCGTTCGGTCATCGAGCTGATCGAAGAGCTGGTGCTGCGCGGTGGCGGCTACGGATTGTTTCAAGGCTGCGCCGCTGGCGATTCGGCCATGGCGGTGGTTATCCAGGTGGATAACCGTTAGTCCGAGCGATTCAGCGGTCAGCACAGGGTGCCGTCTAACAACAATAATGAGGTTTTTTATGTCTTCCAAACACTATAGCGCGATCACCCGGGTCGCCGTGATCGGGGCCGGTACCATGGGGGCGGCCATCGCTCAGCATTTCCTGATGAAGGGGCTGCAGGTCACTCTGGTCGATAACCAACAGGCCGGGCTGGAGCGTGGTCTGGGCAATATCCAAACCTCTCTTGCCGAAGCGGTGCAACGGCGGATCCTCACGGACGCCAAAAAGGCCACGCTGCTCGGAAATCTCGCCAGCACCACTGACTATGCGCAGCTCAGGAACTGTCAGTTTGTTGTCGAGGCCGTGTTCGAGGATTTTCAGGTGAAACAGGCGGTCTTTAAAAAGGTCGAGGCGCAGGTACCTGCTGACTGTATTATCGCCTCCAATACCTCCTCATTTTCCATCACCGAATTGGCCTCCGTACTGCAGCAACAGGATCGTTTTCTGGGGGTGCATTATTTCTACCATGCGGCCAAGAACAAGCTGATCGAGATCATTCCAGGCAACAACACCACCCAAACCTACATCGACCAGCTAACCGCCTTCTATCACGCCAATGACAAGACTCCGATCGTGGTCGCTGATGTTTACGGCTTTGCGGTCAACCGTTTCTTCGTGCCCTGGTTAAATGAGGCGACCCGCTTGCTGGAAGAGGGGCTGGGGAGTATCCATTTTATTGACGCCGTAGCGGTCGAGGCCTTCCAGGTGGGCATGGGGCCCTTTGCTTTGATGAATGCGACAGGGGTGCCCATCGCCATGCATGCGGCGCAGACGTTAGCCGACCATTTCGGCCCCCTGTACGCCCCTTCCGAATCTCTCAAGTCCCAGGTGGCCTCCGGCAAGGATTGGGATTGTGAATCCAGGGCGCTCAGCACCCGTGATGGTTGCAACTGTGAGCAAAGCGTACGCGAACGCCTGCTGGGGATCACCCTGGGTGTCGCCGCGCAAATGGTCAGCGAAAAGGTTGCCAGTGCCACCGATTCCGACCTGGGTGCGCGCCTTGGCTTGCGCTGGCCTTTTGGACCGTTCGAGATGATGCAGCAGCTCGGGGAAGAAAAAGTCGCGACGCTGGTGACCGACGCCTTTGCCCGCTGGCAGCAGCCCTTACCGGCCATTATCCGTGACCGGAACGCAGCGGCGATGGCGGTCAATCATGTCAGCAGTCACGTGCTAGGCACGACCGGGATTATAGAGTTCAACCGCCCCGATGCCATGAATGCATTAAATGAAGGGGTCGTCGCACAGCTAGCGGAGTGCTTCGAAACGCTGGAACAGAATCCGGGTATCGATAAAATCGTTCTGTTCGGGCGTGGCAAGGCCTTTGTTGCCGGTGCCGATATCAAGTTCTTCGTCGATAATATCCTTAACCAGAATTTGCAACGGATCTACAACTTCACCCTCGAGGGGCAGCAACTGCTGTCGCGCATTGCCGCCTCAACCAAGCAAACCATCGCGTATATAGACGGTTTAGCCTTAGGCGGCGGCGTCGAACTGGCGCTGGCCTGCGATCAGCGGGTCGGCACCTCACGCACAGTCATCGCTTTTCCCGAGACCGGCATCGGCATCTATCCGGGTCTGGGTGGCACCCAGCGCACGACTCGCCTGGTGGGCAAAGGGATGGCAAAATTCCTGGTTGCGACAGGCGCGATGCTGAATGCTGCACAAGCACTGTCCAGCGGCATGATTGATGCCGTCGTGGGCCCTTGTGTGACCCTGGAGGAGGTTGCCACAATCAATGTAATCGCGGGTCAGCGGCCGACCAATGACGCCTCGGTGCAGCCATTCGCCAATTACGACGGGCTGCTCAGCAGCGCTGTCTTTGACGACCCCCTGTTCAAGAAGCACGAGAAAGCATTGAAGCAGAAAGCACCTTTGGCTTTGGCGAAGGCGATGAGCCTGATCGATGCAGGGGCCGATCTTGAGCTGGTCGACGCCCTGGATCTGGAGCTGGCGGGGCTGTATGAGATGTTCTCCACCCATGACGCCCTGAAGGGGCTATCCGGCATCATCAACCGTCAGAAGGTGGTCTTTAACGGCGCGTAACTCGACCAGCGCTGGATTGATACGGCCGCCAGTGGTCTTAGCTGGCGGTGCTATCGCCTGCGTTCCGGGGCACCTGCTGAGAGAATAACACTGTTCCTGGTTACCCATGATCTTCAGCCATCACAGCGACAAGCGATGGCTATACAAGCTCGCGAGAATAGATCGGCAGCATCAGAGCTGAGCTTAGTTTGCTCTTCAGCGGACTGGCTGTCTGGGCGCTGGCCATGGAGGTTTGGTCTGAGGAGCCTTTTATCGCTTCCAGAGCATCGCCGGCGCGGTGAATCTGCGCCACGCTGGCCTGGGCCTGTTCTGAACTGCTGTTCATGACGGCGACTGCGTTCTGGGTGCCC
>SDWN01000771.1 GCA_004195305.1 Neptunomonas sp.
CGTTTGATGTTATTGGTGCCAAACACGCGGGTATTCGCGCCGCCTGGGTTCGTCGCCAGGAGTCGGCCCTGTTCGATCCCTGGGGGATTGAACCCGATCTTGTGGTCAGCAACCTTAATGAGTTGGTTGATCAGATATCTGAGTTAAATCTAACGGTGGATTAGTCCTGGTGCATATAGACGACAAGTCTCTGAATCGATATCCGCTCTGGCTCAGGCCCTTGTACTGGGGCTAGAGGCGGCGCTTTGGTTCGGTGTTAAAGCCGGGCTTGCGGTGGGCACGGATGGCGAAACTCTTCGCTGGTTGCAGTGCGGGTTTCACGGATCAATCATTGTGTTTTTTGTGTCGATATTAACGCAGCAACGTTGATCCGTCGTGCGGGGACGGAGGAAAAGGTAGAGGCTTTGTCGGCCTGCAGCAGAGTGACATCTTCGATTCGATTAAGCGCAGGGTGTTGACGTACACCTAGGCGATCACCTATAGCGATAGAGAGGTCACTGCCGCTTGAAGATCTATTTTAGTAATGCTGAGGTGGTGGAGTTAACCGGCCTGATCTCGTTTCAGAATCTATCCAGCAAGTTCAATAGCGCGTGGGATGTGCCGGCTCAAGGATTTTTCTTTATAGCCTCCATGGCTATAGAGCGCAACAGCTGATATCAAGGCTTACTTAGGGCCCTCTGCTAAATGGCTTCCTCGATTTTCTGTTGATTAGCGAAAATCCGGGATGCAGTTCAGGCTCATTGTGCCTGGGAAGCTGCGGCAGCGACGGTTGTTGCGAAATTTCGTTCCCTCCATCTGAGCCGTCATCATGTTTAGCGTCTGTGGGTCGGTGTCGATGTTAAGATGTTCCATCAGGCTCCAGCGCAGATCCGCAGTTTGGAATTCAGCGCTGCTCAGATCGGCGCCATTAAACTGAACGCCTTGCAGCTTTGCGCTGGTAAAATTGGTCTGGCTGAGTCGTGCTCTGCTCAGATCGCTGCCTGTCAGGTCGGCTTTGCTCAGGTCGACACCGTTAAGGTTAGCTTTGCTCAGATTGGTCCAGCGTAGCTCGGCACCGCGAAGCTGCATTCCGCGCAAGTTGGCCCCCGATAGATCGCAACCGTTACATTTTTTATCGAGCTGCAGTGTACGCAGATCTTCTTGATCATAGGCAAAGGCAGGGATCGTAAATCCGAGTGCCAATATTGCCGCGAGCGAGCGTATCTTCATGATTACTGTCCCTATCCTAGTGTAACGAGATAGGTTGATTGTACCAGCACCCTGGCGCCTCCGTCTGCTGCTGCGCGTGTAAAAAATTCTTCTCAGAGGGTGGCTCTGGTTGTCTGTGTAGCAACTACGTGCTTTGTAAGGCCTTCGTTGGTTTGTTTGTAACTATTTGTTGATTGTTTCAATCAGATGGCCCGGATGTTTCATAAATCCTCAGTGTGCTCAGATTTTTCTCCTTCAGTCCCTGCTTCGGCAGTGGTGTATGGGTGGTGGAGACAGGCATGAAGCTGGGCGCTCATGGTCAGCTTATTGCCGTTCCAACTCGCGCTGTGTCAGAGCACCCTAAAAGAAATGGACAGAAAAAATCACCTTTTGGCCATCCTTGTCAGCAAACTGATCGTTTTCGTCACCAGTTGGACAGCTGGTTCATAAGCTGGAGGTGTTCATCATTGAGTTGGTCAGTTGCTGGCTCAAAGCGGATATATAAGGGGACACGAAACTCGATCGATGCAACTAAATTCTCTTCCGTGTAGCAGGCATGGATTCGGAGGTTTAGTGTTTACATAATACTGCTCGTTTCAGATATTCTAACGTTGTGGGATAGGCTAATTGGTTTCATCATCGATCCTGCGTTGCCGCAATATTGCTCCTCCTGTTAAAACTATTAGCCCTGCAAATATGAAGCTGAAAGTGATTTGTTGATGGTTATCAAAGGGTTCATCCAAGATAAATACACCTGTGAGAAGCTGCAACGAGGGGGCTAAATAGAGCATTAAGCCAAGGACTACCAAGGTTAACTTACGTGCGGCGGCGGCATAGGCAAGGAGCGGCAAGGCCGTTATGACCCCTGCAGAAATTAATAACAGGCCATCCATCGATAGGCTGAAATGCTGTTCTCCATTCCAAGCGAGCCACAACCAATACCCTAGTGCAAAGGGTAGCAGTAGCAGGCACTCAAGCATCAAGCCGGTTATAGTATCGACGGAGGTCTGTTTGCGAATGAGCCCATATAGCGCAAACGTGAATGCCAATGCCAGTGCTGACCAGGGTATTTGATGCGCCCCCAAAACCTTGTAACAGACGCCAACAACGGCCAGACCGAGTGCAATTGCTTGGTAGGGTAAGATGCGCTCCTTGAGCACCCAAACACCTAACGCAATCCCAACCAGCGGGCTAATGAAATAACCCAGGCTAGCACCCACTGCATCGCCGATGCTGACTGACCAGATGTAAACAACCCAGTTACTGGCAATCAGTAGGGACGATGCGAATAGGCTGAGTATTAGCCTGGGTTTGCCAAGTGCCTTGCGCACATGATGCCAGCGACGACTCAGGGTCAGTATCACTGCGACGAATACGGAAGCCCAAACTATGCGGTGTAACAAGACCTCAGTGGGTGGTATATGTTGTAGCTGGTGGAAAAACAGGGCTAAACCGCCCCAGATAAGATAGGCGGAAAGCGCTAGAGCAATGCCTCGAGAAAAATCTGTCATACAACCCCATTCAACTTATAGGCGACGGCCTCAACCTGCAGGCTATCGCTATTCAGACCAGCTATTAATCCGGCGGCTTAATAGGAGACGCAAGGATGCGTCAACATTGGTCGGAGACCAATGCGAGCCCCAGAAAAGAAAGCAGTTCCACGCAACTGCGGCAGATTTTAGGGGCGACGGAAAGATAGGTATGGAACCTATTTGACTACCAGGTTAATGGTTGAAATACGGGAAAAGAAACCCATGGGCTAGGTAAGAATACAGGCCAGCTCCTGTTTTACCCATTCCTTAGCCTAAAAAATCGGAAGCTAGTTGCCGGGTCAGTTCGTCAGCAGATATTTCCTTGCAACCAAGGGCGTTTTGGCCGCACCACAAAGGAGAGAAGTCATCCAGCCCTCTAGCCTCTGCTTCAGTGCGCAATGGCAGCAAGGCAGAAACAGCCAGAGGGAATGGGGAGGGTGCTGAGCTAATCGTTCCTAGTTCCTTCATGATGCGATTAACGATTCCTCGTGCGGGACGCCCGGTAAATAGGTTGGTCAGCGCAGTATGCCGTGCTTGTTGGCTTTTTATCGAGGCTCTGTGTAATACGGTTGTGGTTGCTTCCGGGCAAAGCATATAGCCAGTGCCGACCTGTGCGGCAACCGCACCTAGCTTGAGCGCGGCAGCAACCCCTTTGGAATCGGCTATTCCGCCCGTTGCAATAACCGGTATATTGACGGCTTCTACAATCTGAGGAACCAGTGCCAGCGTACCGATTTGGGTGGTCACATCCTCGGTTAAGAACATCCCACGGTGCCCACCCGCTTCTAAACCTTGGGCGATGATGAGGTCGGCCCCGTTGGCTTCTAACCACAGCGCCTCCTCCACCGTCGTTGCGGTGGAGAGTACCTTTGACCCCCAGGATTTCACCCGCTCCAACAGTTCTGGCGTCGGCAGTCCGAAATGAAAACTGACCACAGGTGGCGCGTAGGGTGCTATCAGGTTGGCGATATCTTCGGTAAAAGGCGCTCTACCAGGACCGTCAGGAATGCGGCTGGGGTCGATGCCCAATTCTTGGTAATAGGGATCGAGAGCCTTGCGCCAAGTTGCTTCGCGCTCAGCGTCTGGTTTGGGAGCCTGGTGAGCGAAGAAATTGATGTTATAAGGTTTATCGG
>SDWN01000132.1 GCA_004195305.1 Neptunomonas sp.
GTTAAGATGATTGGGCAGCAGCTGGTAATCATCAAACGCCTGGGTATTACGCCGCATACTCCATTCGTCATCTGCGCCACCGTCTATATAATGAAACATGGGCGCTGGCAACTTTGACTTGGCACGTTTGCGCAGGTCGGCGATATTGTTACAACTGGACAGTTTCATGGACAAACCTCGACCTGGAATGATAACAGGCTGCCAGTTTGACCAAACCGGGCTATAGGATCAATAGCCTGTCGGGCTTGGCCGGTCGTAGCGAGGACCTTTTGATTTTGACCAAAGTCGATTTGAGGCGAATTTTTCGATCATCCGAAGCCATAGATCGACAGGACAGCCGATGTACACAGCGAATGTCGGAATCAATCTCTATCGCCGCTTCGATTAAACCTAAGGCTAAGGTATCAATGATATAGGTCAACGAATCAATACCTAGCGATTGTTCCTGGCTGCAAAGTTGCTAGTATTTATATAGCTTTAGCGAATCTGTGCATCAGTTTTTCTCAACTAATAAAATAATAAGAGCCATTCAAATGCTGTTTAGATCCACACCCCCCGCCCAATGGTGCTGGCAGCGACTCTCTGGAGCTATTGCTGACGTCACCCGCTTCCCTGCAGAAAACGCAGCCTCCTATTTTTCGTATTATGACTGCCCGCTTCGCGCCACCCCTCAAGTGCGCAGGCTCCCAGGCACGGACAACGATCCAGGTACACGCACTCCCCAGAGACAGGGTCCGCGATTACATCGCTCCATCTTAACGCTGTAGAGAGCGCGCATGTCACCGTATTTAAAGCATGCCGAAATGGAGATCACGCCATCTCAGGCCGGTGCTCTGCTGACCCATGTCCCTGCAATTCTGTGGGGTATCGATTATGACCGGGTTATCGCTCATGCCGTTGTCAGCGCAAAAATAGAGTCGCCCTCGGCTTGCGAGGACTGGGTCGGAGCCAAGGCAAACACCATATTCAGCGGTTGTGACAGCACCCTGCAGGCGTTGCAACTGGCGCTCGCTGGCAAGCAGGTGACTGTCACGACCCGCCTGAAGGGGCGTTGGTATGAGACCTCGCTCACGCCTGAAGCGGGCCCTGAAGGACTGGCTCATCACGCCAGCACGATATCCATCGATATCACCGTGCACCAGGCCAATCAGACCCAACTGCAGATCCTGTCGCAGGTGGTCGAACAGGGACCGGCCGCCATCATCACCGACGCCCAGGGCTATATCGAATACGTCAACCCCACCTTGACCCGAAGGATGGGGTACAGCACCCTGCTCGGCCAGACACCACGGATAACCAAGGCAAACAAGACCCCTGCCCTGCTCTACCAGCAGCTTTGGCAGACCATTAAAGCGGGCAAACCTTGGCGTGGTAAGCTGTTAAACCGAGCCAAAGGCGGCCGGGAGGTGCATGAGAACCAGACCATCGCGCCGATAAAAAACAGCACCGGTGAGATCAGTCATTTTGTCTCGATCAAAGAGGATGTATCTGAACTACGGCGCTCAGAGATAAAGCTGCGGCGTTATAACCGCATGCTTAGAATTCACTCTGGCTACAACCAGGCGCTGCTGCATTCGGAAACCGAAGAGCAGCTGTTCGACCAGGCCTGTCGCCTGCTGACCAAGATCGGCGAGTACCCAGACCATCATCGCCCTGGCCGGTTCGCTGGGACTGTACGTAGTGGCTGAAGGCGTAGAGACGCGACAGCAACAAGAGTTTCTGATGGCCCAAGAGTGCGATGCAATGCAGGGATTCCTGTTCAGCAAACCACTACCCGAGGAGCAGTTCCTGGCATTGCTCCAGCAGTGGCCTCAAGCCCCCATTATGAGGATGACATAGATGAGTCCTGGTACCGTCAGCAAGACATCAACGTTAAACCGCTACCTTGCGCGCATACACCCTAGATCCAGCCAACTGATCTACGTCCTGAGCTTTTGCGCCGTCGCCGCTCTGGGCAGCTATTGGACCCACCTGAGCCAGACCCTGGTATTTAATGAGCAGCAGCTTTTAATCAGCGAGGTGGTCAACGCCCAAGCATCCGCCATCGAACGACGATTAGCCCGCTCCTTGTCCGCCACCCATATTTTGGCACTTGAGATTCAACAAAACGACGGTCTGTTTGACGATTTTGAAAGCTACGCCCAAACGGTGCTGGACAGTGTCGGTGGGATCTCCAACCTGCAGCTGGCCCCGGCCGGGATTATCCAAAAAATCCATCCCCTTAGCGGTAATGAAAAAGCGCTCGGGCACAACATTCTTAGAGACGACCGCCGACGCAAAGAAGCCCAGCTGGCACTGCAGGAACGCCGCCTGACCCTGGCCGGACCCTTTACGCTGATACAAGGCGGCGTCGCCGTGATCGGGCGCTACCCGGTGTTTCTGGCGCAGGCGGGCAGGCAGCAATTCTGGGGCTTTGCTTCGGCGCTGATCTATCTTGAGGACCTGCTCAAAGTCACCGACCTGGCACAGTATGAAACCAAAGGTTACAGCTACCAGTTGCAACGCCTTCATCCCGACAGCGGTCAGCGAGAGGTCTTTGCACGCTCAACAGCCGAACTCAGCCCGTTACGTCATCATCAAGACATCAAGGTGCCCAATGCCGTATGGACCCTGGTTATGAGCCGCACCCAAGTCAATTCATGGTCCGCTCGCGGCGGCTATCTGGCCAGTATTCTGGTCGCGTTACTGGTGGCCTGGATGCTGCGCTATCTATTGCGACAGCCACAAAAACTGCAAGCGATAGTGCGCCAGAAGACTCAGGAACTGGAACAGCTGGCGTTCTATGACCACCTCACTGGCCTTGCCAACCGCCGTCTGCTCAACGATCACTTGCAGCAGCTGCTGCGCGAGGTACCCCGCTACCACAGCAGCGCCGCCCTGCTGTATCTGGACCTGGATGATTTCAAGCAGATCAACGACTCGATGGGGCACGATGCCGGCGACCAGATGCTGAAGCAGATTTCGCAGCGGCTTAATGCTGCGGTGCGCAACAGCGACTTGGTCGCGCGCCTGGGGGGAGATGAGTTTGCGGTGCTGCTGCTAGACCCGAGTTCGGTATCCAATGTCTGTCGAATTTCGGAAAAAGTGATTCGGGATATCGAACAGCCGGTATCCTTTCAGGGGCAAACGTTTAGGGTTTCAACCTCGATCGGTATCGCCATGATCCCGACAGATGGTGACTCTGCCAGCGCCTTGCTGAGCCATGCCGATAGTGCGATGTATTCCGCCAAGCGCGCTGGCAAGCGCAACTACCATTTTTACGGGAAGACACCGCAATAGGTGCCGTTGCCGCGTTATTCATGCTGCGGATTGAAGAATTAACAATTGGTAACGCTCGCACGTAAGCGCTTGCGCTCTGCCGCCGAAACCAGTCGGCGCAGCGACAGGTTAAGCCTCGCTTACAATCCATGTTGTGAGTTTGCGCACAAACGGCAGCACGAGCAGCAGCACGGGGAAGGCCACTATCCAAGAGATTCCCCAGGAACCCAGCCAGAGCTCAGCAATCCCTTGAGCCCAGCCAACACTCCTCAAGGTGCTAATAAGTGAAACAATGCACGTCATGAGGCCAGACAGGAGGAACGGCATCACCACGGTGGCATACCGAGCGGGGAGTTTGCGAAAGACAAAAACGTTATGCAATTTCGAACATTTCATAAGCTGTCATGATCCCTAATTAACCTAAGCAACCAAGCGCATCCTCAATAAGCGCATCAATATGTGCATCGTCATCATTGGCGCGAGCGTAGGCTCGCAGCCCCATCAATTGCACCTGTAGATAACGCGCCAAGCGTTCCGGATCTTTTGAACTATCCAGCTCCCCGCGCTCTTTGGCCTGTACCAGCAAGACCG
>SDWN01000135.1 GCA_004195305.1 Neptunomonas sp.
CTGCTTGATGAGCGCAGCCCCTGGCTGCTGGAGCTGGTAGCGGGAATTGTCGAGCCGGGCGAGTCGGTAACCGACGTCGCCTACCGTGAAGCGGAGGAGGAAGCGGGCGCGCAGATACTGGCGCTGGAATCGATCTGTAAGTATCACGTCAGCCCCGGTGGGAGTCAGGAGGTGATTCATCTGTTCTGTGGCCTGATCCAAGCCGAGGGCTTGGGTGGGCTGCATGGTCTGGCGCATGAGGGTGAGGATATTCGTGCCATGGTGATGCCGCGGCAGCAAGCGTACCAAGCGCTGGTCGAGGGGCAGATTAATAATGCCGGGACGATCATGGCGCTGCAGTGGCTGGAGCTTAATCACCTTAAATTGCGCCGGCAATGGCAATCGTTGCGGGTTGCGGCAGCGACGGAGGAGGGATGATGATGGCGGTCAAGAAACGTTATGTTCCCGATCTCAGCGCGCAGATGGCCTGCGGAGAATCTAACTACCATAAATTAATGCGTCTGCTGCCGGATTTTGACGTTGTTGATCTGCGTCAGTTTCAAATTAGCTGGCAGCAGCACCGGGCTCAAATTGAGATGCGGGTTGAAGAGCGCTTCGCCTACACCAGCACGCTGCGCATTGAGCAACGCTATCAGGATCACAGCTGGGTACAGATGCCAGCGCTGATCGTGCGGCTCTACCACGATGCGCGGATGGCGGAGGTTGTTTGTCGTAAACGGCGCCGTCAGTTGCGCGGCAGTTACCGTTATCCTAATGAGCAGATGCATCATCCGGATGAAAAGGCGCAGCTGAATCGCTATCTAGGCGAGTGGTTGAATCAGTGTCTGGCGCATGGCCACACCAACGAGTTGCTGGCGCAGGCGTGAGCAGTCTCCCGGTATCCCTTGGCGTCGACCCTGGACGTCCGTGCAAATTGATCCAGCTGAGTGATCTGCACCTGCCAGCACTGCGCCAGCAGCAATATTGCGAGCGCGATGTGGAGCAGCAGTTGCTGAGTGTTCTGGCCCATATAGAGCAGCATCATCCGGATCTGGATGGATTATTATTGAGCGGTGATCTGGTCCATCAAGGCCACAGCGCTGCCTACCGGCGTCTGGACGGTTACCTCAGTCGCTTCGATAAACCCTGGTATTGGATCGCAGGGAATCATGATTCGCACACGGCGATGCGGCGCATCCGCCCCGATCA
Source organism: Neptunomonas sp. (assembly GCA_004195305.1). Taxonomy (GTDB): domain Bacteria; phylum Pseudomonadota; class Gammaproteobacteria; order Pseudomonadales; family Balneatricaceae; genus Motiliproteus. The sequence goes on from SDWN01000135.1 coordinate 1,189, forward strand.
GCCGGTGAGTTTGTGTTGCAACGGTTGGCGTATCCTGCTGCTGGATAGTACATCGGCTGCCGATGGTCTGGGTTCGGGGTCGCTGCCAGACAGTGAGTTGCAGCGGCTGCAGGATCAACTGCAGAGCGCGCAGGAGGCGGGAGAGGCGTTGGTGCTGGTGTTGCATCATCATCCCGTGCCGGTACAGAGCCGGTGGCAGGATCAGATTATGCTGGGTAATGCCGAGCGCTTGTGGCAGTTGCTCGACCGTTACCGAGTACCGATTACCCTGCTATTCGGGCATGTGCACCAGGTGTGGGAGATGAACCGGGAGCACGTCAGGTTGCTCAGCTGTCCCTCGACGGCCGTGCAGTATGTGCGCGGCCAGATGGGGTTGCAGATCGAAACCGAGGGTGATGCGGCCTTACCGGGCTATCGCTGGTTAATTCTTGAGCCTGCTGCTGCGCTGGATCAAACAAACCTCAATAAATGTTGGCCCCGGTCCGCTGTGGAGCGGGTTCGTCTTGATTAAGCGCTAATCGATAGGGTATTTTCCCTTATCTGTGTAACAATCTGCCTCCTGTTTCTGTTCCCGTACGATAGCGCTAAGGCTTTTATGACTACGCCCCTGTACCTCTATATCCATGGCTTTAACAGCTCACCGCAATCTTATAAAGTACGGCAGCTGCAACAGTGGTTGAGTGGTCTGGATCAGGCGGAACGGCTGCTGGTACCCTGCCTGCCGTACCAGCCTGCGGATGCGATTGCGCTGCTTGAGCGGGTGGTGCGGGAGCAGGGCGCCCGCCCGTTGGTGCTGCTGGGGAGTTCGCTGGGTGGTTTTTATGCGACCTGGCTGACGGAGCAGTTGGGTGCTAAGCAGTCGATCCGTTCGGTATTGATTAATCCTTCTGTCCGTCCTTTTGATCTGCTGGATGTCTGGCTTGGCGAGAACGAGAACATCTATACCCATGAACGTTATCTGTTGACTCGGGAACATCTGCAACAGCTAAAAGCGTTAGACTGTCCGCAGTTACAGGACCCTAGCCGCTACCTGCTGTTGACCCAAACCGGTGATGAAGTGCTTGATTATCGCCAGGGGGTTGAGAAATACCACCAGGCACCCCAGGTTGTGACCCCAGGAGGGGAGCATGGGTTTGCCAATTTTGAATCTTACTGGCCGCGTATGTTTCAGTTCGCTGGTGATAGCGAGCTGCAGCGGTTAGCCGAATCCTATGCTAGAGATCTGTGCAGTTGACGATGAATACGAGCTATAACGCCGACGCTATCGAGGTCCTGAGCGGCCTCGACCCGGTCCGAAAACGCCCGGGCATGTACACCGAAACAGACCGTCCCAATCACTTGGCGCAGGAGGTGCTGGATAATTCCGTTGATGAGGCGCTGGCGGGTCACGCAAATCAGATTGATGTCATCCTGAATGCGGATAACTCGCTGTCTATCAGTGATAACGGCCGCGGTATGCCGGTGGATATCCACCCGGAGCACGGTATCAGTGGTGTCGAGCTGATTCTCACCCGGCTGCATGCAGGGGCCAAATTTTCCAATAACAGTTACCAGTTTTCGGGTGGTCTGCACGGGGTCGGGGTTTCGGTGGTGAATGCCCTGTCGAAACTGCTCGAGGTGTTGATCAAACGTGATGGCAAGCTGTACCGAATCGGTTTTGCCGATGGTGACAAGGTCTCCGAGCTGGAGGTGATCGATACGGTCGGTAAGCGCAACACGGGTACCGAGGTGCGCTTTCTTGCCGATCCCAAATATTTCGATTCGCCTAAATATTCGGTCAGCCATCTGCGCCATATCCTGCGCGCCAAGGCGGTGCTCTGTCCTGGCCTGAAGGTGTGTTTTACCGATCTGAGCAGCAAGGATAAGAGTAAAGAGAGCTGGCTCTATGAAGATGGTCTGGTCGATTATCTGACCGGTGCCACGCAATTGTTTGAGACCCTGCCGCAGCAACCCTTTTTTGGCACCCTGACCGGCGAGCTGGAGGCCTGCGAGTGGGCGGTGCAGTGGTTACCCGAGGGGGGGGATACCACCGCTGAGAGCTACGTTAATCTGATCCCGACCTCTCAGGGAGGGACCCATGTCAACGGCTTTCGTACCGGACTGCTCGAAGCGATTCGCGAATTTTGTGAATTCCGCAACCTGTTGCCACGCGGGCTTAAGCTGACCGCCGAGGATATCTGGGAGCGCTGTTGTTATGTTCTGTCGGTAAAGATGCAGGACCCGCAGTTCTCCGGCCAGACCAAAGAGCGTTTGTCCTCGCGCCAGGTGGCGGCCTTCGTTAGCGGTACCGTCAAGGATGCCTTCGGTCTCTGGCTCAATAAACACACCGACCAAGGCCAATTATTGGTTGAGTTGGCGATCAGTAATGCCCAGAAACGGATGCGCCTGAGCAAGAAAGTCACACGTAAACGGGTCACCGCTGGCCCCGCGCTACCGGGTAAACTGGCCGACTGTTCTGGCACCGATGCGCTCAAATCCGAGCTGTTTCTGGTGGAAGGCGACTCGGCCGGTGGGTCGGCCAAGCAGGCCCGCGACCGTGAGTACCAGGCGGTGATGCCGCTGCGGGGAAAAATTCTCAACACCTGGGAGGTCGAATCCGGCGATATTCTGGCCTCGCAGGAGGTCCACGATATCTCGGTGGCGATCGGGGTTGATCCGGG
>SDWN01000599.1 GCA_004195305.1 Neptunomonas sp.
AGATGTGTATAAGAGACAGGGGCTGGAGCGAGAGTATTGGCTCAGCCAATAACCACAAAAAAGTCATAGCCGTTGAGGAATCTTCCCATGAATCGATTTGCCAGTCTCCTGCTGACGGGGTTGATCTGCTTGGTTGCCGCAGGGCAATTCGTTCAGGTCATCACTCGCTATGTATTGGAGATCCCAATCATGGGGCTGGAAGAGACCTTGCTCTACCCAACGTTGTGGTTGTACATGCTGGGCGCGGTTAACGCCTCCCGCGAAAACACCCATATCCGCGCCAACGTATTGGAGATCTTTCTCAGCACCGAGCGTCAGGCCACCGTGCTGGCGATTGTCGGCGAGATCTTGAGCATCATTGTCGGTTGCTGGCTGACCTACTGGGCCTGGGACTTTACCAAGTACTCCTGGCGAGTTTGGAAAGAGAGTCCAACCCTCTATATACCCACCTTCTATGTCGAAGTGTCGCTGCTGATCGGGCTGGCGCTGATGATGCTATATACCGTGGTGCACCTCGGGCGCCATATCCAAAGTTTGTTTGTTGTCGAGGAGCGCTCACATGATTGAAGTAGCATTGATAGCCGTTGCCCTGCTGGTCATTTTGCTGACGTTGGGCGTGCCGTTACCCTACTGTTTCGGCGGTGGACTGATGGTGATGTATTTCCTCGGCGACGTGGTGATGAAGGGCAATATGATGTGGGGTTTCCAGCAGCTGGGTAACCCAGTATTGCTGGCGATTCCACTGTTTGTACTGGCCGGCACCATCATGAGCGTCAGCGGTATCGCCGCCAGCCTGCTTCGATTCGTCAATATTTTTGTCGGTCATCTGCGCGGCGGCTTGGGTGTCGTTGCCACCGTCAGTTGCGCGCTGATCGGCGCGATCTCTGGTTCGGGTCTCACTGGCGTCGCGGCTATCGGCCCGCTGCTGATCCCCGAAATGGAGAAGCAGGGTTATCCGCGTGAATACGCCACCGCCTTGATCGCTAACGCGTCGTTACTGGGGCTGTTGATTCCGCCGAGCGTGACCATGATCGTCTACGGCTGGGTCACCGATACCTCGATCCTGGCGTGTTTTCTGGCCACCCTCGGCCCGGGGCTGCTGATCATGGCCAACTTCTCATTGGTTAATGTATGGATGGCGCGCAAGTTCCCGCTGGTACTCGAAGATCGCCCCCGTGGCGAAGCCTTTGTCAAGGAGGCCACCAGCCGTGGCTTCAATGCCACCCCAGCACTGTTGATGCCAGTGATCATTCTGGGCGGCATCTACGGCGGCATCATGACTCCCACAGAAGCCGCGGCTGTGGCGGTGATCTACGCCATCCCGGTGGGCTTTTGGATCTACAAAGGGCTGAACTGGAAGACCTTCCTGGCTGCCTGTAAAGAGGCTTCCACGTCGGTCGGCGCAATCATGCTGATGATCCTGTTCTCGATGATTCTGTCGCAGATGTTCGTGATGGAGAGCATCCCCCAAGCGTTGGTGGAATCGATCTTCTCCATCACCGAAGACAAGACCCTGCTGCTGATTATGATCAACGTACTGCTGTTTCTGGTCGGCATGGTGGTTAACGACGTCACCGCCATCATCCTGATTGCCCCCCTGCTGCTGCCGCTGATGAACGCGATCGGCATCAGCCCGATCCAGTTCGCCGCCATCATGGGGGTCAACACCGCGATGGGCGGGGTGACTCCGCCGTACGCGTCGATTCTGTATCTCGGTGCCCGGATCGGCAAGGTCAAGGTCACCAAGGTGATCAAGCCGGCGATGATTCTGATCGTTACCGGTTATCTGCCGGTGGTGTTCCTGACCTCTTTCTGGGACGACCTGTCCCTGGGACTACCGCGCTTCTTTGGCTATTAACGGCGGCTCCTAACCACATCGACTGGCCCTGAATAGTAAATACCTGAATCCAAGCCCCGAGGCTCTGCAGAACTCGTACCCGGAGTGAAAGCGAGCCTCACAATAACTACAACAATGAAAAACGAGGATACACTATGAAACTAACCCCCAAAAAACTGGCGCCATTGAGCAAGTCACTGAGTGCGGCCTTGATCGCCGGTGCATTGAGCCTGACAGGTATCGCCGAAGCGACCACGCTGAAGGTCAGCCACATCCGTCCGCAGGGTGCGATTATCGATGTCGAACTGAAACAGTTCGCCTCCAAGGTGGATACCGCCACCGGTGGTGATGTCAAGATCAAGATCTTCGCCGCCAGCGCGTTGGGCGATTACACCACGGTACAGGAGCGTATCTCGGTCGGTGCGGTCGATATGGCGGTACAGCCTGCAGCAACGGCGGCATCGCGCAAAATGCAGATCAGCGCTTTCCCTTATGTCGCAGAGAACTGGGCTCAGGCTCGCAAGATCTACGGCCCCAGTGGCGCCATCTATGATGCGATGAAAGGGCTGTATGCTAAACAGGATATCACCATGCTGGCCGCTTATCCGGTCTACTTTGGCGGTATCGCACTGAACCGTGACGCCGTTTCCCCGGGTGATCCGAGCATCGATAAAGGGATCAAAGTGCGGGTTCCTGGGATCAAAAGCTTCCAGCTGACGAGCGATGCGTTGGGCTACATCAGCTCGCCGATCCCTTTCTCGGAAGCCTTCACCGCTGTTCAAACCGGTGTGGTTGACGGGGTTATCGGTTCCGGTGCCGAGGGTTACTACGCCTCGTTCCGTGATGTCACCAAAACCTACGTACCGGTCAACACCCACTTCGAAGTGTGGTACATGATCATTAATTCTGAATCGCTGGCCGATCTGCACAGCGACGACCGTGCCGCCTTGCAGGAACAAGCAGCTGCCTTCGAGTCCACGCGTTGGGGTAAGGCCGAATCTGACCAAAGTGCTTACGAGAAGAAGCTGGCCGATTACGGTGCCACCATCATCAAGCTGTCCGATTCGCAGCTGGCGAGCGCTGCCAAGAAGGTACGTGCCGAAGTCTGGCCGCAAATCCTTGAAGATGTCGGTGTTGAATGGGGTCAGAGCATCCTGGACAAGATCAATAACTGATCGTTGACCGTGCTAACCGAGGGCGGTGATCGCTGCCCTCGGTCCCCGTCACTTTAGGGGTCCCCATTCTGTTTTACTTCTTTTGCTCAAATTAAATGAGGTGGCGACCATGTTCCGTTCCCTTTGTGATTCCAGCGTCGATTTAGTGCAGGTCGAGATTAACGGCCACTGCGTTAGCGTCCCCGCCCGGTCCTCGGTCTGGACGGCCATGGCCCTGGTCGGCGAGACCACAACGCGGCTGGCTCCCATCTCCGAGACCCCCCGTTCGGCCTACTGCGCAATGGGAGTTTGCTTCGAGTGTCTGGTACAGATCAACAGGCTACCCAACCAGCAGGCCTGCCTGACCGAGGTGCACGAGGGTATGAGTATCCAGTTGCAGACCATTACCGAGAACTCTCAAGCCAGCCCGACCCCGAGTGCTGCCGGCAATGTCGATTGCAACCGAGCGAGCGAGGTGTCCGGCCATGAATAGTTACGATATCGCCATCGTTGGCGCGGGGCCTGCCGGTATGTCAGCGGCGCTCATCGCTGCCGATGCCGGTGCCTCCGTAGTGGTGCTGGACGATAAGTCCCGGGCTGGCGGCCAGATCTATCGCAACGTTAACGCCAGTCCTCTGGCCGAGCCAGAGCTGCTGGGGGCCGATTATTTGCGCGGTCGCGAGCTGGTCGAGACGTACGAGCGTTGCCGGGCCGAAAAGATCCACGGTGCCACCGTTTGGCATGTGGGTGATAACGGTGAGGTGTTGTTCTCTCGGGGTCAGCAGACCCAC
>SDWN01000602.1 GCA_004195305.1 Neptunomonas sp.
CTACATCCGCCTCATCGTAGCTGGGCACCAGATCGTAACCTTCAAGCTTCAGCTGGGTGAGGATGCGCTCTGAGTCCACCAGCGCCTTGGGGCACCCCAAAGATACAAACCCAACACGTGGAGTTTCTTTATTAGACATTACTGCTTTACCTGATGTATCAACGAGCCGCGCATTATACATGAGTCGCAGAACGCTGAGCGTGAAAACGAATCAACAGAATGCCCGACCTGGTACAGCGAAGGAGCTAGCTTGGACACTAACTAATGAATAGGTTGCGCTTGAATGAACGTGCACGGCTCGCTAGAGCCTGCTAAAAAAGTCCTAAATATTGATGCTGGATTCTCGATAGTCTCAGAACAACACCCTCTTTCTGAGATAGACAGTTCACGTCGAACCTATTAGGTAGCAAGCGAACGCTTACAGATCCTTGATATCCATGCTGACTCCGCCATGCGAATAGGCTTGCTACAAAAACGCCGTGCATAACCTATACTCAGTTCGTAGATCAGTTTTCACATTGACTACAAACCGCCCCATAGGCGTTACCTGATCCTGACTATGGGGCTTTTTTACGTGCCAAAAACGTCTGCTGTACTTTCCCTTCAACATTAGATAATTCTTTGACTTGGGATGATATATCGCACTGCAGCAATCTAGGAATTATTCCTATGGTTTGCAGGGCTTTTCAGACATAAAATTGATATCAAGCTACAAGGACACAATGGATGTGCCACCAAACGGAATCGGTGGGTAGCCTTGAAGGACTTGAGAAAAAGCCGCCGTAACTGGCGGCTTTTTTGCGTTCAGGCTAGAGCTAAGTTGAATCAGACGCGATACCGATAGTGCCGCTGTGAGCTTTAATCTGACGTGCTTCACGCTAGATCTGTTGATGAAAGTACAACACCTGAAGCTTCTAATCCATTTTGAGACATGTCTGAGTCTTTGATATAGATAACCACTTGGCTTATGTGTGTGGTCTATACTGTAAAAAAACTAACGACAGGGATGTTGGCTATGAATCATCACGATCTATGCGCCGACTGCCGCTCGCTACTATCCAAACAGACTTGCCCGGAACACCCGCGACTGGTTCAGCGCAGCCGCATCACCAATCACACCATCTTTCGCTGCTCTCAATGTAGCGCAGTGCTTGAGCAGACTGAGTTGCCATGTCGTTGGCAGTTGCTGCCGATACCGTTTCCAGGTTCAAGCCAGCGTCATTAGGGCCTTCGTTTTTATAGGTTGCACCAGGGCGTGGGGGAGGAATTCATGCGCTGGTATAACCACGAGCACTGCCATAACCAGATCAAGTTCGTCACACCCGCACAGCGCTAGATGTTAGGGGCGATGGATGAATAGGTATGGGGCCTATTTGTCCATCAGGTTAATAGTGCGAGGGTGGGTGATTTACCATGCTCAGGGTCAGATCGAGGCGGTTTACAATTGCTCCAGGATCGCTGTTAGATGTGGATCGTGAAGGCCCAGGTGGTCGAGATGGGTGATGCTGTTACAGAGGTAATCGCGACTGCTGCCACTGATGCCAACCGCATGGCGGACATGGCTGGCGGCCACTTCGGGGCTGATTCGCCCCGCGTACTGCGGACTCTGGCGATCGACCACGAAGGTCAGGGCATTGACGGTTTCACCGTGGTCGAGCCGGATCGGGTGAATCAGGCCCCGGTATAGCGGCGTCGGCATTTCGCGGGCGAAGAGGTAGTTGGCGACGGCGGTTTTTTGGTCAGCGCTAATCCGGTAGCCGCAGCCGCAGCAGGATCCGCCCAGATCCAGCCCCAGTACCATCCCGGGTGTTATCGCTGTACCGCGATGCGTGTGGGACCACACGCACAGCGAGCGGTGATAGCCAAATAGTCGGGCTGGGAGGCGCTGCAGGTAGTCGAAGCCGGGCCGCCACAGTAGCGAGCCGTAGGCAAAGACCCACAGATCGCCTTCAGGCAGCGTGGGGCAGATGGCATCGGGGTGAACCCGCAGGCTGGATTCTGCATTCATCGGAGCTGTTTGTCGTTAGGCGTATACGTCATAGATCAACTACTTTAAAGTTCACGGCGACAAAAGCCAAACCTGAATACAGATAAACTATAAACCTGGCGGGTTAATAGGCTCGACCGCTTGAGATCGAGTGTACTCGCACGACGAAGCCGTAAATTGCACCGGATAGGGGGTTTTAAGCCTGTTCGGGTGTGATGTGCAGGCTAAAAGAGAGAGAAAGGCATGGCATGGGAGATGGAAGTCTGGCAGTTGTGGCTGCTGGCGGGAATGATTCTGGCGGCGTTGGAGATGCTGGGGCTGGGGTTTGTTGCCCTGGCGCTGGGAGTATCCTGTGGTGCCGGTGCGTTAGCTGCGGCGGCAGGTGGCTCTTTAGCGGTGCAGGTCGGCAGCAGCGCCGTGGCGGCGGTGATCCTGATTCCGTTACTGGTGCGCCTGTTTAAGCAGCATCGCAGCGGTGCGGACAGCATCAGCCTGGCTGGAGAGGCGGGTAGTGCCGGACAGACCTATACGCTTGTTGAACAGCAGGGTCGGTTAGGCATACGCATCAAAGGCGATTTTTTTCCGGTTGAAAGCGCTGACGCCAATGCGCTGAGCGTGAATCAGACGATCATTGTGCAGCGCTTTAGCGGCATCACCGCGATCGTGGCTCTGGCACCAATAAACTCAGTAACCAAGGATTAGGCTCATGATTGAGATAACACCGATAACGCTCCTGTTGCTGGTCTTTGCCGGTATAGTAGCGATCTTTTTTATTAAAGGACTGGTGATCGTGCAGCAGAGCGAGGCGATGGTGATCGAGCGCCTGGGTCAGTACTCACGTACCCTGGATCAGGGGCTGCACCTGCTGATCCCCTTTGTCGACCGGCCCCGAGCGATCAAGATGCGTCGTTATCAGACCATCGAGGGGCAGCAGTTGCCGGTGACCCTGGATACGATCCGCATCGACCGGCGGGAAATTGTGGCCGATTTCCCCAAGATCCCGGTGATCACCAAAGACAATGTCACTGTGCTGGTGGATGCCGCGCTCTATTTTCAGATCATCACCCCTAAGGATGCGGTGCTGGCGGTCGAGAACCTGATTCAGGCGATCGAAACCCTGACCCAGACCTCGCTACGCTCCAAGGTGGGGGAGATGGAGCTGGATAAACTGCTCGAAAGCCGGGCCGATATCAACACCGCGTTGACCGTCACGCTGGATGATGCTGGCAACAAGTGGGGCACCAAGATCAACCGGGTTGAAGTGCAGAATATCATCGTTCCTGACGAGGTGGAGCGGGCGATGCGCAAGCAGATGACCGCAGAGCGCGAGCGCCGCGCCACCGTAACTACCGCGCAGGGCCAGAAAGAGGCCCAGATCGCCGTGGCCGAGGGCGAAAAGCAGGCGGCTATTCTGCGTGCTGAAGGCCAGCGCAAAGCGATCCAGACTCTGATGGAAGCAGCAGGCTCCAGCATCAAGGAGGAGCAGATTCTGAGCTACCTGATTGCGCTGGAATATATGAAGACCCTGCCCGATATCGCCAAAGAGGGGGAGCGGGTGTTCGTGCCCTATGAAGCGACCGCGCTGCTCGGTTCGATCGGTTCGATCAAGGATCTTATTCCATCACTTAAATAACAGCGGTGAATTTTACCCTGGGAGCCTGTTTTTCAGGCTCCCCATTAGTTAGTAGGCGGCTTACCCCGCCGTGCCAGCGTCAGCGCACCACCGATTCGCAGTACACTTTCAATATTCGTTTTTGGAGTTAGACATGCTCAGCTATCGTCACGCATTTCATGCGGGCAACTACGCCGATGTCCTCAAGCACCTGGTGTTGAGT
>SDWN01000134.1 GCA_004195305.1 Neptunomonas sp.
AGATGTGTATAAGAGACAGACTCACGCTTGATCGTCGCCAGCTGCGGTTGCAACAGCGCCTGGGGACTGCGTTGCCTGACATAGGGTTCAGCCCACCGGGGAGGCATGGCGGCGTCAACGGAGCGCGCCGCGTCCGTCAACAAGGACTTAGGATTCGGATACGCCGCTACGCTCGGTGCCTGTGGCTGAACAACCCGGCTGTTCGTACTCACCCGGGGGGACTCTCGTGCGGACAGCTCATCTCCTGGTTGCCACACCCGTTGCCACAGCAACACCGAGACGCTGGCCAAGGCGGCCACCAACACCAGCACCAAGACCAACCAGGGCCAGGGGAGCGAAGCTTTGTTGACGTACAGCCCCTGAACGAAGGACAGCGTCGGCACCGTGCCTCGCTGTCGATCCTGCTCCGCTTTTCTTAATGCCTCAAGAATATAGGACATAACTTAATCACGCTGACCGAGTGGACGCCACAGCATGGGCGTGGTTCTATCATTTACCGCAGTCTGAAGGTGCTGCTGCGTCGCAGGACCTACGATCCCATCAGCCTGCAACCCCTTGTCACGCTGAAACATCAACACTTGTCGATGCAACTCCGCGTCGTAGAGGAAGGCATCCGCGGTAGCGCTGGTCTCACCCTGTATTGCCGATAGCTGCTCCCGCAGCCACAGGATACTGTCATCGCGCTGCCCGGGGGTCATCACACGCGGCGGAAAAAATGGAGGTTTCCACAAGGACAGGTAGCGTCCCGTCCAGTCTTTATCCAGAATTTGGACCGGAATGGTAAACTGCAAATCAGCGACAATCACCTGTGCCCGGGTAGCCTGCAGGCCCGACAAAACCACAAAGCGCTGTCCGGAGCGATCACCGTTCATCACCAGAATCGCCGCCCGATTGCTGTCACGCAGCCCCTCCCAAGAGGTTTCCCCCCAGCGACAGCGGAGCTTTACGGCCTCAGCGCGCTGGCAGGAGTTCCCCGCTAACGTCTGGTCATCAACGCCCCACAAACTAAACAGATCACTGAGTGCATGCTCAAACTGAGCCTGGCTCAACGACTTCAGCGCGAGCAGTGATGGCGGCTCGGCAGTGTTTGGCTCCGCGAGCTCCTCAGGTCCGGCAGTGCGGTGCATCAAAGCCAACCGCCGCCCGGCGCGGCTTTCGCGGCTTGGCGACACGGCGTCCTCAGACCTTCCCGTGCTAGGCCCGGCAGTACGGCCCCCCACTGCCTCTTGAGGGGCGGTGGGTATGTGTGCCATCTCCCGCGGCTCAGTACTGACCGGCACCGGGACAGAGCTGCTCGGGCCGGTGTTAACCCCGAGCTGCATCACCGCTTTCAACACCGGATCCGTCATGAGCCGTGCGCCGGCGTACCCCACGCCGACTAGAAACAGCAGCAGCAAGACGCGGACGAGGACCCTGGGAGCCGGAGGGTTCGCGGCCGCACCCATCACTTCCGCCGCCGCCTTAGCGATGATTTTAATATCGGTGGTATCGCGCTCCCGAGCGTAGGCACCCAGCAGGGCGCGGTCGCAGATGGTATTGATCAACAGGGGGCTCCCCCGGGAATAATGGAAAATACGCCGTCGTGTCGCCGTACTGAAAACATTGCGGCGCAGACCCGCAACGGAGAGGCGATGGCCGATATAGGCGATGGTTTCCTTTTCATTCAAGGGTAATAGATGGTAACGGGCCGTTACCCGTGGGGATAGCTGACGTAGTTCCGGCCGGTCCAGCAGCACCAGGAACGCCGGTTGGCCGATCAATATAAACTGTAGTAATTTATGTTTATCGGTCTCCAGGTTGGTGAGCATACGAATCTGCTCCAGCGCCTCTATCGTCAGATTTTGGGCCTCATCGATAATCAACACCGTGCGCCGGCCTTCACTGTGGGCATCGAGCAGATAGCGATAGAGCAGATCGACCAGGGTCTTGAGGCTGTCGCACTTCTTCGGGTAGCGGATGTGCAACTCATCACATAGCGCAGCTACTAACTCGAATGCGCTCAAGCGGGGATTGAGCAACAACGCCACATCAACGTGCTCGGGCAACTGCTCCATCAAGCAGCGGCAGACCGTGGTCTTGCCCGCCCCGACTTCACCGGTCAGCAGCACCAAGCCACCACTCGCACCCACACCGTACAGCAGATAGGCCAAGGCCTCCTGGTGCTGCCGACTCATATACAGATAACGTGGGTCGGAGGTCAGGGAAAAGGGGTTCTCGACAATCCCAAAATAAGCCGTGTACATATCCTAAGTATCCAGCCTCTGAGTCGGTCCTTTCGGAGTCATACGGTCATGGGCAATACCTGCTATCGAACACTAGCGCTGATCAATCAAACAAAGCGTTCAGCACCCCATATTGACCAGGCCGTATTGCTTTAAATCCTCACCGCGACCCTATTAGCGCGAATGAGCAAACGGGGGCATAGATAGGTAAATTCGTCATCCTGATCAACACACGCCTAGCGGCTGTCCATGATAATCCAAAACCGCGCATCCACACTATCGAGTCACGGCGTCATCAGTGACCAGCTGACAAGAATACGACTGAACGTACCGGCGCATACTGCATGGCCGAATAACGTAAAATACAGGGCGGTCGCTCCGCAAAGACTCGCGTAACTTCCTTGTAGATTACTGTAGACGAGGCACCCTCTAATATCCTGGAAGGGCTAAAAAACACGCTCTATTTTTTGTACGTTCTATTAACGCTTATACATAATACGTGCCAGAAAATGAATCAGGGTGAGGGGCACGCCTGATTTAGGCCGTTAGGCAGAAACCAGCACATCAAGAACCCTTAGGGGATTTTTAACATAGGCTTATTAATCAGACGCTTGGCGAACGCTGCAACACGCAAAAAGCACTTGGAAAACTAAACTTTTCTTATCAGGAAGGCATGTTCAGGCAAGGGATACTTATCTCCGAATGCCAATGCGGTTCATCGAGTGTAAAAAAAGGCGACATTTTTCAACAAATTAACAACTACTGCTAATTTAGCCAACCGCCTGCATAGGCGCCGGCGACACTGTGCGCATCACTTTCGTCAACAGGGATAAAACGCGGCGCGCCACTCTCACCAACCGAGGTATCTGATTCGTATGTATGCTATGCACAACAAAAAGTACGACTAATACTCAGGCTGGCGCCCGAGCGTCACGAGCCTCTTTGTCGAGATACATCCGCTTATCGCTGATGTGCAGCAGAGCCTCAAGATCATCGGCATCCTCAGGATAGAGCGAGACACCCAGGCTACAGCCGATCTGCAGCTGTTGCTCCGCGAGCATGAACGGCTCAGCAAAGACAGACTTGATCTTAGCGGCAACCTGCTGCAGTGACGCCATATCGTCAACATCCGGCAACAGAATCACGAATTCATCGCCGTGAATCCGCGCTGCGGTATCCTGACTCCGGAGCTTGGCTTTCAATCTTACCGCGATCGCCAACAGCGCCTTATCGCCGACCTGATGCCCCCAGCAATCATTGATCACTTTAAATTTATCGATATCCAGATAACATATACCGACCTTAGTGTTAGCGCGATCTGCAATAAGAATCGCCTGCTCGGCTCGATCCAGGAGCAGATTGAGATTAGGAAGATCAGTTAAAGAATCGAAATTAGCCTGGCGGTACAGCTGCTGCTGCTGGGCGTCGGCCACACATATTCGATAATGGTGCTGGCACAAATAGCGCGCCAGATAGAGACACAGGAAGGACCCCGATAATGTCTGTCTCTTATACACATCT
>SDWN01000360.1 GCA_004195305.1 Neptunomonas sp.
CCTCCCCATCCAGATTTTATGCCCTCAATTTACACTCACAAAGCGCCCCAATAAACGCTGTCGAGGATTTCGCCGAGGAGCCTTTTAAAAGCTACCGCCAATATCAGACCCAGGGTATCGTTCAAGGTAAGGTCTGGCACCGCTTAAGACTCGGATTTTTCAGTAGCCTGCGCGCCGCCAAAGCGGTGAAGCAACAAGTGGCGGATATCTACCCGAATGCCTGGATCGTCAAGGTCGCCACTGACGAGTGGCGGGCGCACCGGGAGGCACCCGCCGATCCGGGTCCAGCCACTGTCGCTACTACTGACGCTAGCCCTGTCGCGATGCAAACCGTCGTTGCACCCCAGCCGCACATGTCGGGGCTGCAAAGCCCACTGCTTGCGCCGGAAATAGCCATCCGCGATGCGTATCAGGCCATCCTTGAGGCGAACTACGGCACTGCCTCCACGCTGTTAGGCACACTCTTGGCGCAGCCCGGGCAGGCCAGCAACCAACGTGCGCTGGAGTTGTTCGGGCAAGCATTGGAATACAGCAGTGAGGGGCCCAAGCAAGCCCGTATCGAATATGAAAAATACCTGCAGCGCTATCCATGGGGCGCAGGTTCCGACCGTGTGCGTAAGCGCCTGGCCGCATTGACGGCCGCGCCGCAACCGAGCAAGAAGCCCGTCGAAGTCAAACAAACAGGCGCCGTTAAAAAAGCTGCCGCAATGGCGGGATGGTCGCTGGGAGCCAGTATAAGCAATGTGTCTTATAGTGACGGCCCGGAGCAAAGGTCATTTGAGGGTTATTCTGCAAACCTCACCTCCAAGAGCAGTATCGACGATGATGGAGGCTGGAAAATTTTTGCCCAGTATCGCTTTAACCCCTATTTCGCACTCGAAACCAGCTATATCGATCTGGGTAGGCTCGATCTCCGGGCTGAATCGGGGGGGGGAGACGAGAGCGATTTTGTGGCCGGACCGGTCTCTTTGACCGGTAACATCAATGGTCTTGCTGTCGCAGGTTTGGTTATTTTTCCTATCAATGAACAACTCGAATTAATGACCAAACTGGGTCTCTATCATTGGGATATGAATCAGACAGTTGAGGACGCTGCAAGTCCTTTTGTTAGCGAAATGGTTTCTGGTGAATCGACACTGATCGGCGTCGGACTCAATTACCATCGGGGCCACTGGAGCATCCGCGCCGAGCTGGAACATTTTGATAGGGTTGCCAGGGATATTGAGGTCTCCCAGCTGTCGCTGGGGCTGCAATACCGTTTTAATGCGACGCGTTAGTTGCCTGGGCCTTACCGCTTCCTGTTTGCCTCACTTAAGCCTGGCTAGAACCGCCGTAGCGACGGCGCTGGATGAGGCCGGGTTTTGGCCGGTAATCAGAATGCCATCTTCTACCCAGTACGGTGCCCAGTCAGGTCCCTGGCTGTAGAGTCCGCCCCGATTCTTGAGTTCATCTTGCAACAGGAAGGGCACCACCTCGGTCAGGCCGACCGCGGCTTCTTCGGTATTACTAAAACCGGTGACTCGCTTGCCGTTAACCAGCGCGTTACCCTGTGCATCTTTAGCATTCAGTAACACGCTGGGGGCGTGACAGACGGTAGAGATCGGCTTGTTCTGCAGTGCAAAGGCTTCGATCAATCGAATCGAATCAGCATCGGTGGTGAGGTCCCACAGGGGACCATGCCCACCCGGATAGAACAGGGCATCGTAATCGTCAGCAGTAACCTCTGTTAGCCGTCGCGTGTCAGCCAGCGTTTTCTGTAACTCCTCATCGGCATCAAAACGGCGGGTGGCATCGGTTTGAAAATCCTCGAGGGCACTCTTGGGGTCAATCGGAGGCTGTCCTCCAGCCGGGGACGCCAGGGTGATATTGACCCCCGCATCGGCGAAGGTGTAGTAGGGGGCGGCAAACTCTTCAATCCAGAAGCCGGTTTTTTCACCGGTATTACCGAGCGCATCGTGTGAGGTCAAAACGAATAGGATGTTCATGCAATTAACTCCTGCCATGGGCCATTGTTTGGAGTGCTCAATATCTGAGCCTACACCCTTGCGGGTTAGGGCGGGTTATAACTTCATCAATATCTTGTCGATATTTTACCGGTTAAGAGACCGATAAACGCGTCGGGGGCCTGCTCGATGCCGTTATACAGGGTTTCCTTCCTGCGGATCTGTTCCTGTTGGTTCCACTGCATCATCTGCTGGACGAAGGCGGGGCCGCCATCCCCGTAATTGAATAGTTTATGCGGCTGTAGTCGATGCCGCCAATGCCTATAAGAAATAGATCTTATGCATTTCGGCAATCTATCTGTACCTAATGCTACCTGTGCCGCAGAGCGGCTAAATCTCACTCCGCCGGTGATTAGTCCTAATCTGGCACGCTTGCAGCCGCTGTAACACAAGCGGCTTGTTTACGCGGACCCCGAAGGGGTTGGCGCCTAGCGGGTGTTAACTTTCGCACTGTAGTTGCAGACAGCCTTGACGCCGTCCATGGCCGGGGTTCCGGCAGCGATCATCTCTTTGTGTCGCTCGTGACGCCACGAACTCGTCGAGTAAGGACTGGGTACTGAACGGAATGTCCGCAGTCTGCATGCGTTGATTACGATGCGCGGTATGCGTAACGGCGCGATCGATTACGCGGGTTCCGGGAAGGGTAGGTCGTCCTCGACTTCACGGTCGACGGCAAACACATTCAGAGTCATGGCAACCAGAGCGTAGTAACCATAGATGCCTACCAGTTCGACCAAGGCGGGCTCACCGAACAGTGCCACCGCTTCTTGGTAGAGTGCGTTGCTGATTCGGCGGGTGGCATAGAGTTCGGTGCCGATGCGGTAGACCAGCGCCTCATCCTGTTCGCTAAACGGTGGCTTGAGACCTTGGCGCAGCGCCTCTATCTGCTCCTGGTTGAGGCCAGCAGCCAGAGCAATCGATGCATGGATCTGCCACTCCGCCTGCGACTGCCACCACTGCGCGGTTACCAGAATAGCCAGTTCCGACAGCCGTAACGGCAGACTGGTGTGGTAGCGACAGTATGCACCTAGTTGCTGGGCAGGGTCCGCCAATTCCGGGCTATGGACCCAGGCCAGAAAGGGGCCGTCAAGATTTCCGCGTGGACCTTGAAGAATCGCATCCAGGACTCGGCGCTGATCCTGAGTCATAGTCGCATCGGTCAATTCGGGTAAACGTGATTTCATTATCTTTTCCTGATACGGGGTTGCTCAGAGGCTGGCCAGGGAGGTATTGATCGCGGTGTCCAATTTGTCCACCAGTTCGTCCAGGTGGGTCTCCTCAACAATAAAGGGCGGCGCCAGCAAGACATGGTCGCCGCGCTGTCCATCCAGCGTGCCGCCCATCGGATAGCACATCAATCCGGCCTGCATCGCCGCTTTCTTGATCCGCGCATTGAGCTTAAGGGACGGGTCGAAGGGCGCTTTAGTGCCCCGATCCCGGACCAGTTCCAAGCCCATGAACAATCCGCGACCACGGATATCACCGATATTCAGATGCTCGCCGAATCGGTCCATCAGCCGTGTTCGTAGTTGTTCGCCTCGCCGCACGATCTGGGGCAGCAGTTGCCGCGATTCGATCACTTTCTGGACAGCCAGCGCGCCGGCACAAGCGGTGGCGTGACCGATGTAGGTGTGTCCATGCTGGAAAAAACCACTGCCCTGAGCGATGGCGTTATAGATTTTTGCACTGACCAGCGTGGCTCCGATCGGCTGGTAGCCAGCGCCCAAACCTTTAGCAATCGTCGTCAGGTCTGTCTCTTATACACATCT
>SDWN01000361.1 GCA_004195305.1 Neptunomonas sp.
AGATGTGTATAAGAGACAGCACTGGACCTCGCTCGGTGGCGTTATCGCCGCCAGCGAGCGCTTTACCGGCGAAAAAGACTACTCAGAAAAGATCAGCAAACTGCTGGCCACAGACAGCAGCGAAGCCCGGGCAAAAGCGCTGACCCAGACACTCGGCCAGAGGCTCGAACTCGACCCCCGTCGGCGCCAGGATGTAGAATTTTTATTTCTCACTGCACTCAACCAGGATGCACGCCAGATCAAACCGACGCTGGCATTTCACTACGCCAGCAACTTGCCGGTTTACGCCACCTCCCACCTGTTTGACGGGGTCCCGAATCAGGCCGCTTACCAAGACCTGAACAAGATCCGTTTTAACGCGATGCCCTGGGTGATCGCGCCCGACAATCCGCTCAGAGCAACCCTGGCGCAATACCGTGATAACAGCCGCAGTCGCTTCGGCCGCCTTTACGCGCTAGGAGCTGATAGTTACCGCCTGGCACGCTACCTGCCCCAACTGCAGGCACTGCCTGAAACACACCTGCAGGGACAAAGCGGCAGATTGTCGATCAACTATCTGGGCCAGGTCAGCCGCCGCCAATCCTGGGTTCAGATCTCTAATGGCAGCATGCGCCTGCTAGAACCCTGAGCGCCCCCCGATGAGCAAGCTAAAAGGCGAAAAGATAGAACTGCAGGTCGAACAGTATCTGCAGCAGCAGGGCCTGCATTCGCTGCGCCGAAACTTCAGCGCCGCCTGTGGCGAGATCGATCTGATCATGCAACAGCAGCAGACCCTGGTCTTCGTCGAGGTACGGTTTCGACGCACCGCCCGGTACGGCAGCGCGGCCGAAAGCGTCAACGTTAGCAAGCAGCGGCGTATCTGCAAAACGGCGGCCCTGTTTCTGCAACAACACCCTCAATACCAAAATTATCAATGCCGATTTGATGTTGTCGCTTGTCACCCCGATAATAGCTCCCAGACACTCCAGATCGAGTGGCTAAACAACGCTTTCGACGCTTATTAATTGATTCCAGACGGTCCGCTATGGAACTGCAACAACGTATTATCGCCCACTTTCATCAAAGCCTTGATCTCAAAGCCCATGTCATCGAGTCGTTTGCAGATCATATCGTCCAGGCTGGCGAGCAACTGTTTCACTGCCTGGCTGGCGAGCACAAGATCCTCACCTGCGGCACTGGCGGCTCGGCGGCGCTGGCGCAGCATTTTTGCGCGCTGATGCTCAACCGCTATCAACACGAACGCCCGGGATTACCGGCTATCGCTCTGGGCGCTGACAGTGCGACGCTAATTGCCATCGCCGAGGACACCCATTTCAGCGATGTCTATTCCAAACAGATACGCGCACTCGGCCAGCCCGGCGACATCCTGCTCACACTCAGCCCTGACGACCGTCCCGCCAGCCTGATACAGGCGATCCAAGCGGCGCATGAACGCGGCATGACCGTGATCGCCCTGTGCGGCGGAGAAGGCGGAGATATTGCGGCAATTTTAACCCAGGAGGAGGTTGAAATCCGTATCCCGTCCTCGTCCGCAGCACTGGTTCACGAAGTGCACCTGCTGATCATTCACGCACTCTGCGACCTGATCGAACATCAACTTTTCGGTGGAAATTAATAACTATGACATCTAAAAATCTAGCACTGCCCCTGCTTGCAGGCCTGTTATTAACCCTGGGCGGCTGCGCCGGCATCATCGATGCAACCCATGATCAACCGCTGGCCGAAAACACCTACTCGCGCACCACTGGTAGCCTGATCGATGACGAGTTGATCGAGATAAAAGCACTGGTCAATATTGGCAAGGCGTCTCAAGACCTACAGCAGTCGCACATCTCCGTTACCAGCTATAACGGTATTGTGTTACTGACCGGCCAGGTCGCGACCGAGCAAACCCGCCAAGCCGCTGAACAAGTAATCCGCAAGATCCGCAAAGTGCGTAAGATTCACAACGAGCTGAGTTTGGCGGGGCCGACATCCGCCATCGTCCGCACCAATGACAGCTGGCTTACCACCAAAATCAAAAGCAAGATGCTCGCCGACCCGCTACTGCAAGCGAGGAGGATAAAAGTGGTCACCGAAAACGGCACGGTCTACCTGATGGGGCTGGTTAATGAAACCCAGGCGAGCCGGGTGGTGGACGTCTCCCGGAATACCGCAGGGGTGCAAAAAGTGGTCAAGATGTTCGAGTACGTGCGCTAATATTACCTCCGCTCCTGCTGACTTTCATGTAATCGCCGCTCCTACGCATTGCCTGCACGGATGCAGGTATGCCGTTGTTGTCAGGAACTGGCAACGGCCAATGCGCCCGCGGCATATGACCGCCATGGATGGCGGAAATGCCTAAAATGCAGGAGCATTTTTAGGCACGTACATCCTGTACATAAAAAAAGCCCCTTAAGGGGCTTTTTAGCATGACCAGCGCTACGATCAGCGCACTGCGATCAATGCATATGCTGACCACCATTGATCGACAGATTAGAGCCGGTGATATAACCGCCCTCTTCTGCCGCCAGGAAAGCAACCGCACGGCCAATTTCAGACGGCTGGCCCATACGCCCTACCGGAATTCCGGCAACGATCTTGTCCTGAATACCCTGATCGATTTTGGCAACCATCGGCGTCAGAATATAGCCCGGCGAGATGGTGTTAACGGTAACACCGTTACGCGCACCTTCCTGAGCCAGTGCCTTGGTAAAACCATGCAGGCCCGCCTTAGCCGCCGAGTAGTTAGCTTGCCCCATCTGGCCCTTCTCGCCGTTTACCGAAGAGATATTGATGATACGGCCCCATTTTTTCTCCAGCATCGCTTCAATGACTGGACGGGTCATATTGAAGGCGCTGTCGAGGTTGGTACTCATTACGGCATGCCACTGATCCCATGCCATCTTCTTGAAGAAACCATCTCGGGTGATTCCGGCATTGTTAACCAGCACATCGATGCTGGCACCCGTTTTATCTGTAACAGCCGCGACCGCCTGCTGACAAGACTCCAGACTGGTCACATCTACGTGTTGAATTATAAAATCATAGCCCGCCGCCTTCTGGTCGGCCTGCCAAGCGATCGCTTTCTCCTCGTTACTATACCCTGCAACTACTTTCATCCCTTGATCTGCCAGTGCCTCACAGATCGCGGATCCAATACCACCCGTACCGCCTGTAACCAATGCGATTCGCTGTGTCATATACCCTTCTCCTAAATTCTTATATGTCCATAACCAATCAGGTGACCCTTCACCCAGATGGCGTACTACTCTTCCAGCTGTCTGTAACTATTATCTCAGCCAGGAGGGTTACTATAAGCAAAGCCTGTGCAGGTTGCACCTAGTCTTTAATCTGATAGCAACCAAGCGCGAGGGAGCCAGCGAACGAATCTCTTGCGCCTCTGGCTTTCAGCGCGATTGGAGATCAATACAGCGATTACAGACATACAGGGTATCTGGCGAAAACCGCTAACACCGAGATCCGGTCGCTCTGAAAGCCCCATAGGGCGGGATCTAGATTCTATAAACGCACTTCACTAGCGCACCACATTGGCGCACAACAATCAATTACGCACTATCATAAAGCAGACGTAAGCCACAGAACCCCTGAATGCGCACCAACATGTTGATATATGTAAATGGCACAATCTGTGCATTACCCCACTGTTACGATATGCAGAGGTGCAAAACAATCAAAAACGCACCAAAGGAGACCTGTCTCTTATACACATCT
>SDWN01000363.1 GCA_004195305.1 Neptunomonas sp.
AGATGTGTATAAGAGACAGAGACCTGGCCGCCTACCTGAAGGTGATCGACAGCGTGTTGGATCCTGGCCTTGCTCCCGACAGCATTCGCTTGGGGATCCTGGTGCCAGCATCAAGGGACCCCGACGCCCTGGGGCCGGTGATCAGCGCCCTGTTCCGGGCCTATTTCGACGATATCAACGCCGCGGGTGGGGTGTATAACCGCAAGCTGGTGCTGATCGAGCAGGCGGCTGATGCCGAAAGTGACATCCTTGAAGGCGGCAGGGCCCTGATTGAACGGCAGGTCTTTGCGCTGCTGGGCGCGATGTCCGCCGGGCAAGGGAGGCTTTTCGGTGAACTGATGGAACGCATGCAGGTTCCGTCGATCGGGCCCTTGACCGCCTTTTCTGACGACAATGACAGCCTAAATCGCTACAGCTTCTACCTGCTGGCAGGAACGGGGGTGCAGCAGCTAGCGCTGCTGAATTATGCGGTTAAGCACTTGCCGCGCTCGAATCCCCGGGCGGTTATTCTCCATCCGCAAGAGGCGGATAGCACGGAAATAGCGGATCTGCTGCAAGCCCAGGCAGCCCTGCACGGCTGGACTCAGGTGCAGACACTAGGTTATCCGGCCGCCCAGCTGGATGCGACGGCGTTGGTGCTGCAACTGCAACATGCGGGCATCGAGACGCTGTTCTTTCTGGGGCAGGGTCTGGACCTGCAGCAATTGGCGGCTGCGGCAGGGCAGCAAGGGTGGGCGCCAACGCTGTTTGTATCGGGCACCCAGGCGGCCCAGAGCCTGTTTGATATGCCCCTGGGCTTTGCTGGCAGGCTGTTTACCGTTTATCCGACGCTGCCGACTGATCTGACCCCGTCAGGGCAACAGGAGTTCCAGCGCTTTCACCGCCGTCACGGTCTTAGTCGGCACTACCTGCGGACGCAGATCAGTGCCTACGCCTCCGCACATCTGCTACTGAAGGGGCTGAAAACGGCCGGGCGCAACCTGAGCCGGGAAAAGCTGTTAGCGGCGCTGGAGGGGCTTTACCAATACCAAACGGGTCTGACGCCGAAATTGACCTTCGGTCCGAATCAGCATCTGGGTGCCAACGGCGCTTATATCGTCGCCGTGAACCCAAAAACAGGGGCCTTTAGCGGCGCCGGAGAGTGGGTTGTGCCTAAACGACTGCGCTAGGAGGCTGACCGAGCATTGCGGGATCTGCCACTGCGGCAGCGGCGCCCCCTTGGGCTTGGGCCTTGAATATACAAAGAGTGGGGATCGGAAGCGGCTTTGCTGAGCAGTAACGCGTTACGGTTGATCTTTTCTGCGCATATCGTTCATCCGGATCTCGTAGCCCTGCTGCTTATAGCGGCGGTAGTTAGCGCGGGTCGCATCCAGAATATCCTGTTGCTGCACCACCACCTCGATGATCCGCTCGAAGCCCAGCGCCACGTCGGCAACCTCCAATTCCAAATTGACGTACACATCGCGGTGTTCTGGCAGGCTGTCGCCGTAGCCGATCTCGATCGCCGAATTGAGTTGTTCGGCGATCAGACTGTGGGGCAGGAACGCATCTGTCCGAAACTCCCACAGCAGCTCATCGAGTTGCCGCGCGCTGGTTTCATCACCGGCGCGGATATAGACCCGATGGCCCAGCGTGTACACTTTCTCCAGTACCTTGCAGAGAAAGCGACGCCGGGCTTGGGGGTCATCCGTTGGCAGAATGTAGAAGTCGCTGCGGGGCATCGATGTCAGTCGTTATCGTGGCAGTCGCAATCACCCGCTTTGCAGCAGCCGTCAGCGTCATCTTCCGAGTCCGTAGCCAGGTCGATCAGGTACTGGGCTAGCAGGGGTACACAACGACCGGTTGCTCCCTTCTGCTTGCCGCTTACCCAGGCGGTACCGGCGATATCCAGGTGCGCCCAGGCGAATTTCTTGGCAAAACGAGACAGGAAACAGGCTGCGGTGATGGTGCCGGCGGGGCGGCCACCGATGTTGGCCATATCTGCGAAGTTGCTGTCCAGCTGCTCCTGATACTCGTCCCACAGCGGTAATGGCCAGGCGCGGTCGGTGCTGTAGTCAGAGGCCGCCAGTAGTTTGCTGGCGAGGGCTTCGTTGTTGCTTAACAGGGCGTTGGTTTTATGACCCAGGGCGATGATGCAGGCACCGGTGAGGGTGGCGACATCGATCACACTGGCAGGCTCAAAGCGCTCGGCGTAAGTTAAGGCATCGCAGAGTACCAGTCGGCCTTCGGCATCGGTATTGAGAATCTCAACCGTTTGGCCAGATAGCGTGGTGACAATATCACCGGGTTTGGTGGCAAAACCGCTGGGCATATTCTCGGCTGCAGCGATGATGGCGACGATATTCAGGTCCAGTCCCAGTTCGGCGACGCTGGTCATCGTGCCGAGTACACTGGCGGCGCCGCACATGTCGTACTTCATCTCGTCCATCGCTTCGCCCGGCTTAAGGCTGATGCCGCCTGAATCGAAGGTGATCCCCTTACCGATCAGGACATGAGGTTGTTCAGCCTCATCGGCTCCCTGATACTGCAGCACGATAAACTTGGCTTCCTGCTCGGAACCTGCGGCAACCGACAGCAACGCGCCCATGCCGAGCTCCTCCATCTGTGCTTCGTTGAGGACTTCGATGTCGATGCAGTCGTACTCATCAGCCAGGGCTTGAGCGTGCTCGGCCAGGTAGGTTGGGGTGCAGATGTTGCCGGGCAGGTTACCCAGATCGCGGGCGGTAGCCACACCGTTAGCGATTGCCGAGGCATCGAGAATGGCGATTTCGCCCGCTTCGACGTCCGCTTCGGCGAGCACAATCTGAATCGCTTCAAATTCGACCTGGTCGGAAGGCTTGCTTTTAAGCTGATCGAATTGATACAGCCCGCTGGCGAGGGTTTCTGCCAGAATGCGGGTGCGCCAGTAACAATCGCGATCGTTCACGGCACTGTCGTCCAGGGCGATGGAAAAGTCATTGACGCGAATGGCCTTGACGGCGCTCAGAGCAGCGTTGACCACTTTTTTGAAATTGTTGTCTTTGCGCTCATCGGCTTTGCCCAGCCCGACCAGGAGTACGCGCTTGGCGGCGATGCCGCTGAGTTGTTGCAGTAACAGGGTGTCGCCGCTTTTACCACGGATATCCCCGGCGCCGATCACTTGACTCAGGTAGCCGTCGCAGGCGCTGTCCAGTTGTTGGGCGGCAGCTGACAGTTCGCCGTCCTCACCGATAGCGACAATCAGACAGGCGCTGTTCAGTTGGCTTAATTCGTCACTTGAGATCTGAAATTCCATAACTACTCCACAAGACATCGTCTGGGCTTTAAGGGATAATGCCGCCAACTCGGAACCTAGGAGCCTGTCGGACTTAACACTAATCTGCTGCGGAAAAGTCGAATTTGGTCATATTTTCCGATCTCTCTCGTTAAATAGCTCGCTATTCGCCTCGATAGATCGAAAAATCTGCCTCAAATCGTCTTCCCCTCGCTACGATTGGCTAAGTCCGACAGGCTCCTGGCCGGATCGGCGGATGAATGGCCGAGAGTTTACGTCAATTTGAATGCTTTTGCAGAGCCACATCCAAGTGCTTTGTTAAATCTTTCTATCACCCTATTGAGAGGATCGACCTCGGTGATTATCTTTCGCTATCTCACCAAGGAGGTCCTGGTCAGTATGAGCGCCGTTACCGGCGTTCTGTTGCTCATTATCATGAGTGGCCGGTTTATCAAATATTTGAGCAATGCCGCCGATGGCAACGGTCGGCTTTACCTGGACAACGAGATCACCACCCTGAGCGCCTGTGGCCTCAGTGATAAACGCCTGCAGTGGCTGACGCTGGGCCCTGCGGCGCTGGTGGCGGTGTTTGTTGCCTGCCTCAGTTTCTGGGTTACCCCCTGGGGAGCAGGGCAGGTTAAGCAATTGATTAACAAACAGGAGTCGATGACCGAGTTTGATGTGCTGGTCGAGGGCCGGTTCCAGAAACTACCCTCCAAAGGTCGGGTTTCCTATGTCGGTGAGCTGGCGAACAACCGTACCGAATTGCGTGATATTTTTCTCTCAGAACAGATTAAAACGCGCGGCGGTGAGCAGCTAGGGATCGTCGTCGCCGAATCGGGTCAACAATACATGGACCTGCAAACCCGCAGTCGTTTTCTGCAGCTTAAAAATGGCTATCGCTATGAGGGGGTGCCGGGGCGGGCGGATTTCCGGATGATCAGTTTTGAGGAGTACGGTGTTCGCCTGCAGCGCACCCAGGTGCGCGAGCAGGTGACTGAAATTGAGGTCTTACCCACCAGCGAATTGTGGCGCAATGACGGTTATGAATACCGTGCCCAGTTGCATTGGCGCATGTCGCTACCGGTACTCTGTATTATGGTGGCCCTGCTGGCGGTGCCGTTGAGTAAGGTCAGTCCGCGCCAGGGACGTTATGCGCGGCTGTTACCCTCGATTCTGTTATATCTGACCTACTTGACCCTGTTGACCAGTGCCCGCAGTGGTATGGACGAGGGTGAGGCCGATGCGGTACTGCGGTTCTGGTCGGTACACCTGCTGTTTGCTTTTGTGGCGTTTAACCTGCACTTCACCGGCAGATACTGGCGTCGTTTACTGGCATTCGGCTGGCTGTGGGTGCCGATACCCGGAAGGAGCGTCAAATGAAACTTCTGGATAGGTATATCGGCCAGACGGTTCTATTTTCCTGTCTGATCGTGTTGCTGGCGATTATCGGCCTGGATGTGCTGTTTGCCTTTGTCGACGAGCTCAAAGACCTGAATGATCGTTATACCCTGGAGATCGCGGTTCGTTATGTGCTGTTGTCGATTCCCGGCAGTATGTATGAATTTATACCGCTGTCCTGCTTGGTGGGGTGTCTGATCGGCTTGGGGCTGATGGCCAGCAGTTCGGAGCTGACGGTAATCCGAGCCGCCGGCATCAGTAAGTTTCGGATTGTTATGTCGGTTAGCCGCCCGGTCCTGTTGCTGGTGGTTATGGCGGGGCTGATCGGTGAGTTTGTGGTGCCGATTACCGGCCAGCAGGCCACGGTGGAGCGCGCTAAAGCTCATGGCGGGGGGCGGGCCGTGGGGACGCGCTACGGTGTCTGGCATCGCGAAGGTGATTGGGTGATGCATTTTAATGCAGTCGAGCGTGACGGCACCGTCCATGGTCTCACCCTGTACGAATTTAATACGGA
>SDWN01000600.1 GCA_004195305.1 Neptunomonas sp.
TGGTCGCTGCTGCTTAACCACTATAGCGGCAGTCAGGATACCTTGTTTGGCGTCGTGGTATCCGGCCGTCCGACTGACCTCCCGGGTGTTGAGTCGATGGTCGGCTCCTTTGTTAATAATCTGCCGGTGCGTATTCGTCTGCCTGTTGATATGAGGGTGCTGGAGTGGCTGAAATCGATCCAGCGCGATGCCCTCAAACGAGCTCCGTTCGAATACGTCTCAGCCAGCGAGTTGCAGAACTGGTGCAACCTAGCCCCGCAGCAGACTCTGTTTGACAGTATCATCGTCTGGCTCTCTCCAGCGGTATCCGAACCCCCTGGCGAAGTCCGATTCAAGACACTATCAGCAGATATGGGAACGGCATGGCCGCTGACCCTGAGTGTTGAAGAGGGTGAGTCGTCCTTGTCTTTGTTTGCCCAATTCAGCAGTGGATACCGGGCCCCCGAATCAGCACCAGAGATGCTCGCCCGGCTAGCGACGCTGCTTACGGAAGTTGTGGGCGCGGATTCGCAGACTTTGCTGCACGGCATCGAGGGTTTTAGTCACCAGCCAGCGGAGCAGGGGGGGATGGTGGTTGGGCAGGACTATCCTGTTGCTGTACCCCTGGCTGAACTGCCGTCCGATGGCCGCAGCGAAAATGTAGCCGGGCGGGAGCGATCAAATCTGGCGCTGCTTGAAGAGTTCCTTCGTATTGAGTGGCAGCAGGTGCTCGATATTGCTGGCTTGCCAGAGGAGGGTGACTTTTTTGAGCTGGGTGGTAATTCGCTGAAAGCTGCCAGCTTATTGACCAGGGTCGAGAATGGATTGAGGAAACGACTCCCTATTATGGCGCTTTTTCAGTGTCCCACCATCAAGGGGATGGCTCGAACGCTGATGGAGGAAGAGTGGCCATTACTCTCCGGCATAACATTCCCGATCAGATCTAGAGGGGAACTGCCGCCACTGTTTTGCATCGCGTCCCCTGAGGTCAACACCATTGGGTACTCAATATTGTCACGCCATCTGTCGGATGACAGACCAGTTTACGTGCTGCAGTCCCCTCCAGAGACTGCCGAGGTGCGCCAGCTACACGCCGACGAACTAACCGGTTTGGCCCGTCAATATATAGAAGCGATCCAGGAAATACAGCCCGAGGGGCCGTATCACATGGTAGGAATGTGCACAGGAGCACAACTGGCAATCGAGATCGGCAGACAGTTGGAGAGAGACAGTCAAGGGATCGATTTTATGGGGCTTATTAATACATGGGCGTTCTATACCGTATCAAAACGCTATCATTTTCAGAAAATCATTAACCGAGCAAAATATTATAAGAACCGTATCGACACCTTGATTGAACTTGATTCCGTTGCGCGGATTAGTGCCGTGCGGGAAACGCTGTTAACAAAGCTGCCTTGGGTTACGCAGACTTCTGTATCCCAAGGTGTGCCTGTTAGCCCGGTTAGCCCGGTTAGCCAACCGCCAGCAGATAACTACTCGATTATAGATGATGTCGGTTGGGCTGGAAAAATGCCGGTTACAAAGAAATATTTTGGAAAGATCACGGTGTACCGCCAGCGAAAGCAGCCCTTTTGGCGGACAACTGATGCCGATCTCGGTTGGGGGCGACACGCTGAACGGGTCAGTGTGGTGTTTGTTCCCGGGGATCAGCATCTGAAAATATTACGCGAACCCTGTGCCCGCGTGCTTGCGGAAAAGATAGAAGAGGATTTACAGGCGTTGGCTGCGCATCGTGATTAATGTCACCGGCCTGGTAATAAATAGCTAAATGGACTTTTTAACCCAGCCGTTTTGCCATAAGAGCAGAAACCACCATGCAGAAAAAATTAAAACTGATCAATATCTGTGCGTTGTTGTTTCTCAATATGCTGCTTTTTCATTCTCCGGTGGCCATTGCCCACGCGCTGGAGCAGAGCTATATCTTTCTGAAAGTCACCGATGACGCTATCGGCGGTCGGGTTGAGATCACTATTGCGGATATCAACCGGGCCCTGTCGTTGCAGCTGGATACACAGGGAGGCGTTAGCCAAGAGGATATTGAGCCTTATGCCGCGGACATAATTCGCTATGTTGAGGAGAGAGTCTCAATCAGGCCCGAGTCAAAAGATAGGGGGACAGGTATCACTCATGTCGGGCTTTCGACGCTACCGCTATCCCAGTATGTGGTTGTTAATTTCAATTTTCCAGAGCTGTCCGGTACCTCCGCATATATCGATTTTGAATACGCGGTGCTGTTTGATAAAGCGCCAGAGCATCGCGGCTTTGTCGTGGTGGAGACTAACTGGAAAACCGGTACCTTTGAGAATGAGGCCCTTATATCGACGATATTTGAACCGGGTAAGCAGAGTTACCGCTTAGACCTCTCTTCGTCCAGCGTTTTCCAGGGCATCAAGGAGATGATTCGTCTTGGTATTCATCATATCTGGGTGGGTATCGACCATATTCTGTTTTTGTTGGCGTTGCTGTTACCTTCGGTCGTGCGCCGTACTGACAAAGGTTGGGTGAGAGAAGAAAATTTCCGTTCTGCACTGATATCGGTCATTAAGATTGTCACCGTATTTACGCTGGCGCATACCTTAACGCTCAGCGCCGCTGCGATGGGCTCAATGTCATTGTCATCCCGTTGGGTAGAGTCTGTGATTGCGTTATCCATAGCGATTGCGGCACTGGATGTGTTGTATCCAATTTTTCATCGCAAGATCTGGTTGGTTATTTTTGGATTTGGTCTGTTTCACGGCTTCGGGTTTGCCAGCGTCCTCTCGACAATAGGCATTCCTTCTAATTATCTGATCCATTCATTGCTGGCCTTTAACGTCGGGGTTGAAGTGGGTCAGGTGGTGATCGTCTGCATGGTGTTTTCTATGCTTTATTTGGTGAGTAGATACGCGTTCTATGTGCGCGCTGTGCTTCCCTGCTGCGCGACGGCGCTGATCGTTGTTTCATTGTACTGGTTCGTTGAGCGAGGATTCCTTATCGATCTGCCTGCCGGTGAGTACGCTAATTGGATGCTGGAGCGTTTGGGCATCAGGGTTTAAGGGCCGTTGCATAACTGCGAGGTGAGTTAATGGATTTTAGCTGGTCAGAAAAGGATCTTGCCTACAAGAACAGCGTTTCGGCCTTTGCTGAACGTGAGCTGGATGAGCCACTGGTCGAGCGAGAGCAGGCCGGAGAGTTCTCTCGGGAACTCTGGTTGCGCTGCGCACGTTTCGGGATTCAGAGCCTGTCGGTGCCCGCCGAATACAACGCTAGCGGGGACACCCGTAGTTTTATGACCGCGATGCGGGCGATGGAGGCCATGGGCTACAGCTGCAAAGACAATGGACTGACCTTCGCGCTTAATGCCCAGATGTGGGCCGTACAACTGCCCATCGTCAAGTTTGGCAGTGAACAGCAAAAACAGCGATACCTGCCCGGATTGTGCGACGGTAGCCTGATCGGCGCGCACGCCATGACCGAGCGGGAGACCGGTTCTGATGCGTACAGCATGGCCACGCAGGCCGAGAAGCGACCCGGGGGCTATCTGCTCAATGGCGTCAAGGAGTTGATCACCTTCGGCCCTTTGGCCGACGTGGCGTTGGTTTTTGCCACGCTCGATCCGGCGTTGGGGAAATGGGGGGTCACCGCCTTTCTGGTCGACAAGCAGATGGCGGGGTTTGAGGGTGGAGAGGTTCGCCAGAAGATGGGCCTGCGAACGGTCCCTATCGGCGATCTGAGATTCAACAACTGCTTTGTACCCGAAGAGAATCGACTCGGATCCGAAGGGGCCGGCGTCAGTCTATCAACCAGCC
>SDWN01000833.1 GCA_004195305.1 Neptunomonas sp.
AAACCTAATTTCACATTTGAAAAGCGTCAGAAGGAACTTGCAAAAAAGAAAAAACAGGAAGAAAAGCGCCTTAAAAAACAGGATAAAGGTAGTGGATCAGATCTCTCAGAGCAACCTCCAGCCAGTGAGTCGCCGTGAGCGGAGCTACACATAACAAGCCGACCATTCGTCACGTGTGATTGCCACGCTTTCCTAGTTCGTCAAACGGTGACAAGTCACAACCTTCTGCCTCAAGTGCGCCGCGATCCTGGTGCACCAGGCTCGTAAAGTATTCGTCCTGAACTTCAAGCCCTCGCGCATGGGCATGGGCATGGGCATGGGCATTGATAGCAAACATGGCTCGCTCGCCTTTGGCTAGGCCGATGGAGACCGTGCCCATATTCAATTTTTCGGCATGGCCTTTTTGGTTCGCGCGGCTCTTACGTTTGCGCTTGGCTGCTTTGCGTTTCTTGTGGTCGCGCCCCCCTCAGTACGTTATCAACCAGCGGGGTTCCGGTAACGATAGCTTGTCTTCTGTTAGGCAAAGACGGGTAGCTAGGACTTTTTCCTAGTTATGCACAATTTCTGTGGATAAGTCTGTGAGGAAGGGCTGGGTAACAGGGCTTATCCCACGGTTTATCAGCTCAGCTGACAGATCGGTTGCTTTTTGTGCGGCTATATATTATATCCTTACTTATCAGCTAGTTGGCATAGTCAATAGGGGGTTTGAAAAAACTTTAACGTAATGATGTTCTAATAAATGGCGGTCTGGGTCGTGTCAATAGGCGCCTGTGCATTAAATTCAATCTGTTGCGCAAAAAAGTAGCGTTTTAATGAGAACGGCGCAGGCCCCGAACGTGACCTCGCTGAATTTCTGGCTGTTGATGATGTGCTTTCGGCTAAACTTATCTAGAGGAGGAGAGCACAGTGTTATTGATAATCCATGACTCGCCGCAGGATTCGCTGATTAATTGGATACACAGGATCTTGCGACGCATAAAGCAATTCCTATTTCCTTCTATTAATACCTGGAGGGGGCGAGGCCCTGGTTTCGCTAAAAGGACTGCTGACGCAGTATGGCATCGTTCGCACTTAACCTGAGCCGCTAGTAAGAGGTATAATCAGGGAAGGTTACTGGCGAAAATGATGAACGTTCCTTCCCCTCCGTCGCTTGAGCTATTGCGCCAAATCGTGGTGGACGCCTCGCGTGCGCTAGACTTGGAAGACCAGGTCGACTGCATTGTCAGACACGTGCATCAGGCTGTTCAGGTTGCGGTCTGCAGCCTCTATCTTGTGGATTCTCAGCAGCAACAGCTACGGCTCATTTCTACCATCGGTCTTAACCCTGAGGTCGCGGGTCGACTGCAATTACCGATCGACAAGGGGCTGGTCGGTACCATCGCATCAAGCCAGCTGCCCC
Organism: Neptunomonas sp.; assembly: GCA_004195305.1. Lineage (GTDB taxonomy): Bacteria > Pseudomonadota > Gammaproteobacteria > Pseudomonadales > Balneatricaceae > Motiliproteus. Next base: position 1,400 of record SDWN01000833.1, read on the forward strand.
TGATGCTGGACCACGCCAGCCGTCATCCCGAGTACCAATATTTTCCTCAAAGCGGTGAGCAAGCCTTCGAGGCTTTTCTTGGTGTTCCCATTGTTTACATGGGGGATACGCTGGGTGTGTTGGTGCTGCAAGACGCTCCGCCGCGTCGGTTTAGCTATGAAGACGAAGCGTTCTTGGTGACGGTTTCGGCTCAGCTCGCTGGCAGTCTGTTGGCCTGGACCCAGGCACCGACACCTCGAACTGCAGACTCAAAGATACCTCGGCGTATCAACGGCATCAAAGGCGCGCCTGGGGTTGCAGTCGGTCAACTCCATATCATCGATTCGACTATCCGTGTCAGCGCGATCGACAACCCGATGCTAACCGAACCGGAAGGGGAGTTGAGTCGGTTTCATGCTGCGGTAGCCCTGACTTTGGAGGAGCTCACGGATGCGCATCATCGGTTGCAATCGTTGGTCTCCGATGAGGTGCTTGAGGTGTTCGATTTTTATAAGTTGATGCTCGTTAGTGAGGAACTGACCAGCGCCCCCGAACAACGGATCCGTAACGGAGAATCTGCCAGCAGCGCGCTCAGCGGCTGTGTCGAAGCCTGTGCCCAGACGTTTGAAAACATGCTTGATCCCTATTTCCGAGCCCGGGCTGAAGACGTGCGTCATCTCGGTTGTAAGTTGTCCAACGCCTTGCTGGGTGCTTGTGCCAGTCTGCCTGCCGACAGCACTGATATCGTGCTGACGGGGGAGCTGATTGGTATTACGGACATTGCCCAATATGCTCCAGAGCAACTGGCGGGCATCATCTGTATGCAGGGGTCTGCTTTATCACATACGGCACTGTTGGCCTGTGGTCTGGGTATTCCTGCAGTCATGGGAACCGGCACGATTACCGGGCTGATGGAAGGGGCAGCGGTGGCGGTCGATGGTCACCGCGGTTTTGTTGATCTCAATCCAAGCCCGCTGCTACTGAAGGAAATACAACAGGCTATCCTCCAGCAGCGGGGCAACGAACAGCAGTTTCAGGCCGTTATCGATCAACCCGCAGAAACCCTTGATGGCTTTCAGGTTCGACTGTTGGCCAATATCAGTCTACTGGCGGACATTGATGCGGGGTTGGCGCGCGGTGCTGAAGGGGTGGGCCTGTGTCGATCCGAATTCACCTTCATGGTGCACCCTAACTTTCCCAGCGAAGAGGAACAGTATCAAAACTACCGCCACCTGCTCGAGAGCTATTACCCACGTCCCGTCACCATTCGTACACTGGATATAGGGGGGGACAAACCCTTGCCTTATTTTCCGTTTCAGGAAGAGAACCCCGGACTCGGCTGGCGTGGAATACGCTTCTCGCTCGATAATCGGCCGATATTTATGACTCAATTGAGAGCGATGATTCGCGCCAGTGCTGGCTGTCGCAATCTGCAGATATTGCTGCCGATGGTGAGTCGGGTCGATGAGGTTACTGATACCCTGATGTTGCTCGATATCGCCATGGAACAGTTACAACAGCAAGGGCTCGCCTTGGATCGTCCCAAGCTGGGCATTATGGTCGAGGTGCCCGCAGCGATTTCGCTACTGCAGTTCTTCGCCCCTCATATTGACTTTATCTCCATCGGATCCAACGACCTGTCGCAATACCTGTTAGCGCTAGACCGCAATAACGCCCGGGTCTCTTCCCGCTTCGATCATCTGCACCCGGCAGTACTGCACACGCTGGTCTCGCTGTTGGAGCAAGCCAAACGACTCAAGTTGCAGGTCTGCCTATGTGGTGAAATGGCCTCCGATCCGCTGGCGGTTGTGCTGCTGTTGGGTATGGGAATAAAGGAGTTGAGCATGAGTTCTTTCAACCTGCCCAAAATAAAATTGCTGATTCGCAACCTGAAACAGGGCGAGGCACGGCAATGGTTGCAACAGGCCTTGTTGCTGGATCACGAGAAAAAAATCCGCGCGCTGTTGACCTCGGCCCTGAAGGAGCGAGAACTGGGTCACCTGTTGTCGTTTGGAGGTCCATCCGGTTGAGGCCGTTGCAGCTGTACTAACCCGGCGGGTTAATAGGACGGGAGTGGTTAAGTCGAATCTTTTTCGCTCTGCAAGTCCTACCGGGTCATTTCAGCCCGAAAAAGTCATGATTTCTGAGTATCTATTCCCGCCTGAACGCCTCTTTCAGGGTAGCCAGGTGGACTTGCCCTGCGCACGCAGCATCAGAGAGCAGGGGCTGTGATCGCCAAACAAGTTTATGCCGAACATCGCCCGTTGCTGGTGATGGCTCAGGAGGTGAGCGGGGAGGATGAGGTGCGGAGTGCTGATCGACCGACGACGGCTGACGGGGGTGGAGAACAAGAATTAGCGGCGATCTGACCAGGATAAGAGTGGGACGGGAACTTGCCTCCACGT
>SDWN01000837.1 GCA_004195305.1 Neptunomonas sp.
AGATGTGTATAAGAGACAGTAATACTCTTCTTTATGCCTCATCCCTGGGTGAACATACCCGTCCGGTGCGGTCAATCTCCCAGACTCAAATGCTGCTTCAGCCAGGGTTGTTTGTCGGCGACCTCCAACAAGAAGATGTTTCTTAAAATCGTGATGCTGTCTTGAGCGATCTGCTGTGGCAGATCCCCCAGTTCGTGCTTACGTGCAATCAGGGTTATCGAACGATAAAACGTCTCCATCGGCAGTTTGCGGATCTGCACCTGATGTAGCTTGATGCCACTCTGAAACAGGCATAGCGGGGTGGTAATGGCCCAGCCAAGACCTGAAGAAACAGCAGAAACAATTGCATAGGAGTTGTCTAGCTCTAAACGTTTGGGGGGTTCGACATGCGCTTCCCTGAGCTGGCGTTCGATACGACGTCCTATCAGGGAATTGGCGTTATAGCGGATGAAGTCCAACTCGGTCAGCAGTTGGTTGAGGTCTTCGACCGGACCGTTGTAATCGTTGGGAAGGGCTAAAATGAAGGGTTCGCGCAGGATGCGAAAGCGACAGAGATCGGCATAATCCTCTAGAGCATCATCGGAAATGATGATATCAGCATTACGTGACAGCAATGCGTGACCGTGCAGGTGAGATAAGCCGGTGCTGATCGACCAATCCTGAGTCCTTAACTTGAGAGCGTCCACCAGCGAACGGCCCGCAGCGGTGGCGATAGAGTCGACCAGCGAAATTTTGATATGACGAAGCTGGGTATAGTCAGCCTGTTTGATTGCCAAACTGGTTTTGCGTGCCTCCTGAAGCAGCAGCACGCTGCGGTCGTGCAGAAAACGCCCCGCGGTTGTCAGCTCCATGGGGCGCACAGAACGATCCAGCAAGATGGTTTGCAGTGATTGCTCAAGATTAGACAGAGTTTGCGAGATGGAACTCTGGGTCATTCCAAGCTGTTCTGCCGACTGGCTCATGTTTCTCGTTTTTGCGACATGGGAGAAAATGTTTAGAGATCGAAGATCAAACTCAAAGCGCGAAGGCATATTCAGTCCTGATGCTAGCAGCCTGTCGGACTTAACGCTGATCTACTCCGGAAAAGCCGACTTTGGCCATTTTTCACCCCCTTTTTTGGTTTAATAGAACCACTATTCACAAGCTACATCCCTGTAGCTTGCCCTACGGGCAGCTATTGCTGTGTAAACTGGCGGTCCTGCCAGTTTATAGCCTCAAAAGAGTTCGAAAACTGTCTCAAATCGGTCTTCCCCTCGCTACGACCGGTCAAACCCAACAGACTGCTGTCTAGGTATTTCATAAGTGCAGTCCGCTGAATACGTTAACATAAACGTTCATGCAACGTTCTGATAAAGGATAGCATGGCCTTTATGGAACAACGGCCACTCCAATACCGCACTGGGGACAGCCATCACTCTGCGATACTCGACTCCATGGGTTTGCCCAGTTTGAGTTAAATCGCGACGCCATTACGTCGGTATCAGAACGCCTAGATTCGATTAAGTATTATATTTGTACACTACAGACCTACAGACCTACAGACCTGCAGGCCGGGCAGGGATGTTGCATCCAGATGCCAGCACCATATTACGTAATTAATGAAGAAGTGGGGGCTAGCAGTAGCCAACCAAACGAGCCTTTTTTCACTGTAATATCAGGGTAAAGTAATATTCATCGTACAGAGGTCATTTTTTTTGAACTACACTCTTGTAACTGGCTTATGGGTCAGATCCAACATAGATATTTCAGACCGAAGATTGTCAGGCTGAAGATCGTCAGGCAGTAACGTTTCTAGACGACAGGCAAGGACGCAATAATCATGTTTTTACGAATTGCAGTTACTTTGGATGCTGTTCTGCGGGCCCTCGGTCTGAAGAAAATCGATACCCAATTTCTATTCTCTTATTTACTGATCATTGTCCTTGCTGGGACAACGGTAACCTCCCTCTATTTTTCATTGTCGGCAGATGCTGAGACTATAAATGTTGCAGGCCGCCAAAGAATGCTGAGTCAGCGTCTAGCCAAAGAAGCGCTGATGGTTGCACAAGGTGTTGAACAACGTGCCGCGTTAGAAAAAACACTGTCGCTCTTCGAACACTCCCATCAAAAGCTAATCAGCGGTGATTCCCAAGCCGGTATTGTCGCGCCAAGTAGTCCTGTAATAAGCAAACAGTTGCAACATGTAGGAGGGCTTTGGGATCAGTATAAAATCGCCATCGACGCTTATCTTCAAACCCCCGGCAGACGTACCCTCGAGCAGCTTCACCGACAATCGCCTGTGATTCTCGTTGAAATGAATAAGGCCGTCGTGATGATGGCCGCAGCGTCTACCGCAGAGGTTAAACAACAGCAGACGCTGGCCTTGTTTCTCGCGTTAGGTATTTTGATTGTTGCGTTGCTGAGTCGCTTCTGTGGGATGAGTTGGCTAATGGCTCAGGTCGATCTACTGCGAAAGCGGTTAGAGTCGGTAGGTCAGGGTGATTTTTCACAACCTATCACTACAGAGACCAGTGATAATGAGATTGGTAAGATTTTTACAGCGTACAATCAAATGCTTGAGAAGGTTGGTGGTGTTGTGCATGGGGTGCAGCGTTTGAGTGAAGATGTTAATAATCAGATAACTCAACTATCAAACACTGCGGCGGCAAGTGAAGTAGATACCCAGCGGCAACAGAACGAACTGGATCAGATCGCTACAGCAATGAATCAGATGACCAGTACAGTGCAAGAAGTAGCCGGTAATGCTGCGCAAACTGCTGAAGCAGCTTCTTTGGCTAATCAGCACGCACTCGCCGGTGATCAGGTGGTGGCCAATCTGAGTGAAAACATCAACCAGTTGTCCCTGCAACTAAGCGCCTCTTCGAACGTTATTGATGCGTTAAGTCATGACAGCCAAGAGATCGGTCAAGTGGTCACTGTCATCCAAGGAATCGCCGAGCAGACAAACTTGCTAGCACTTAACGCAGCTATTGAAGCGGCTCGAGCAGGTGAGCAAGGCAGAGGGTTTGCGGTGGTAGCCGATGAAGTTAGAACCCTATCCCAGCGGACACAAGAGGCGACTAATGATATTCAAAACATTATTGGACGCTTGCAGGATCAGGTATCCAATGCAGTAAAGACGATGGGGGATAGCAGCGACCAGGCCAAGCAGAGCTCTGCTCAAGCAGCAGACGCGGGTCAGGCATTGCATGAGATCGTCTTGTCCGTAGATACCATTGCTCAAATGAGCATTCAGATTGCTACAGCCGCCGAAGAACAAACCCAAGTTGCAACAGAAATGGATCGTAACATTGTGGTTATCTCCGAAGCCGCAAGCGGCACGACCCGTACGGCCAGTGAGATTCGGTCTGTTACTCATGCTGTTGATGAGCAGGTGAACCACCTTCAGCAACTGGTCTCAAGATTAAAGGTTCCCAATCGTACTTGAGCGTCCCCTCTTGGGCGGTGATTTTTTGATGGCTGATGCTTTGAACGGCGCGCCCTGTGTCTGCTTTTCGATCTTCAGGTGATTAACGTCAGGCATTACTCTGCAAACCTACAGAGGCAGCAATGGACCGATCCCTGTCTCACTAGGTGAAGCGCAGCTCCCTGGGGGCCATTAGGTCTGTTCCTTGACCTGCTCAGTTTGAATTGGTTGTCAAAGGTAGGCTGTCCCCCCCCCCTTTTTTTGTTTCTACGCAGACAAAGGCAAGACCGAACCCCGCCCGTTTCACGATTC
>SDWN01000129.1 GCA_004195305.1 Neptunomonas sp.
GGTTTATCACTGAGTGCGAAGCGCTGGGAATGACCCTGGCGGCGGGGTTGGAAGCAGGGATTTACTAAGCTAACAAAGGGTCAAGCCCGTCAGGCTGGATAGCCTGACGGGCTTGACGCGGATCTACTGCGGGGTAGATCTACCCCGCAGATTCAAGACTAACGGAACGATTCAACCAGCGCGGGAATCCCCGGCAGCATCCCTACCGAAGCCATCACCACCCCCAGCACCAAGACTAACGGAACGATTCAACCAGCGCGGGAATCCCCGGCAGCATCCCTACCGAAGCCATCACCACCCCGAGCACGATGAAGGTGATCAACGGAATAATCCAACGGTCCAGGTGCGCCAGGGTACTACCGCGCTCCTTATCACCGATAAGCCCCAGGTTATCGAGCAGCATGGTCAATGACCAACCAAACACAGGGTTAACGAAGGCCGAAGCAAACATCACGATACCCGCCGACTGCGAAGTCTTGGCATCACGAGTCATCTGCATACCGGCTTCCAGCAGCGGCAGGAACACCCCGACCAGCAGTGCCACCCGCAGTACCGGCGGCCATACCGCCAGATCCATCGGATAGCCCCACAGTGCCGCGACGACACATAACACACCGGTCAGCACGGCGCCGGCTGGAATCGGCCGTTTGGCGATCGCCGCGGGAATCATATAAGTGCCCCAGGAGGATGCCAGGTTGCCACCGCCCAGCGTGCTGCCGACCATCTGCCGAACGGACGCCACGGCCATCGTATCATCGACATTCATCAACACCTTGTGGGCTTTATCCGGGTAGTTGAGCTCCTGGAATACGCGGTGACCGAGAAAATCCGGCGACCACATCGCTACCGCCAGCACCGCAAAAGGGGTCACCGCGATAAAGTGATGCAGCTCCGGCCAGCCCATATTCCAGCCGGTGGACTCACCCCACCAGTAAGTCGGGCTCAGGTTAGGGATGCCCGGCTCGGTAACGAACTCAAACGGCGCCCCCAGCAGCAGTGCGATCACCAGCGCGAGGCCTGATCCTAGCGGAATAGACAACCAACGCATCTTGATCCGGGCTAGAAACGCGTACATCAGCACCGTACTAAGAATCACCGCAAAGGCGACATAGCCCATGCCGATACCGTCCGCCCACGTGAACAGTGCACCGACCTGACTGATCATACCAACCGCGCCCAGGTAGATCAGTAGACCGCCCCGTACCCCCTCACCGGTGAGCATCATCAGCTTGCTGCCGCCCTTGGTCACACTGAGAATCAGGCCGAACACGCCCACCATGATCCCGAGAGCCAGCGGATGGCCTCCGGAGGCCACGATCAGCGGAATCATCGGGATCATCGGACCATGCGTACCCGCGAGGTTGGCATTGGGATTGAGCACGCCGGAGAACAGGATCACGAATAGGATCGCGGCGATCAACATCTCAAAGCGGACGTTTTCGATCACGAACTCAGGCGCTAACCCCAGTGGACCCGCAAACGCCGCAACGACAGCGGCTACCATCACGATCTTACCAATCGTTGCGGCTAGTGCCGGTACCAAATCTTCATACTCGAAGTGGTAGTCACGGAAAGGCAGGTTAATGCCCCAGCGCTTAGGCGACATGATGGTTAACTCATGCTCCAGATAGTGCGCTCGGCTTTCAAAGGATTTGCTGGGTCTGCGCTGTGACTTGTAGGTCGCGTCAGTTTTATGATGGCTCAAAGGGCTGTCTCTCTGTGCTGGACGGTATCAGTAGAAGCGGGCTACAGCGCTGCCTCTATTTTGCTGCGATGCAGCGTATAGAATCCCGATTCAGGCCACCATCCGACGTACGTCTTTACGACCTAAGTATTTGAGACCTAGGTAGTTAAGACCTAAGCACTTTAGACCTATGTGCTTTATACCTAAGTAGTTGACCCCTAAGTTTGAGAGCTACGTCTTTGCACATTTAGAGGGTGTTACAGATTAAGACAACCGCGCGTTACGGCGGATCAGCACCAGGCCGATGACGGATAATCAGCTCACCGATAAGCACTATGAGAGTGTATTCCGGGTACATCGCCGCTTCTGCGCATTGCCTGCACGGACGCAGGTATGCCGTTGTTGTCGGGAACTGACAACGGCCCATGCGCCTGCGGCATATGACCGCCAGGGATGGCGGAAATGCCTAAAATGCAGGAGCATTTTTAGGCACGTACATCCTGTACATAAAAAACCGGAGCCTGGCTCCGGTTTAGACGTGCTGCTAACGCAGCTTAGCTAGAACGCCGACTTAGAACAGCACCCGGCACCGGATCGTTCCGGCAACCTGCTTCAGCTGCTTGACCGCCAGTTTGCTGTGTTCGGCATCGATGTCCATCACCACATAACCGACCTTGTCGTTGGTCTGCAGGTACTGGCCACTGATGTTGATGTTGTGGTCGGAGAACACCTGGTTGATCGCGGTCAGGACGCCCGGCACGTTGGCATGGATGTGCAGCAGGCGGTGCTTGCCTGGATGCGCGGGGAGCGCCACTTCGGGGAAGTTGACCGAGGTGATGGATGAACCGTTATCGGAGTACTTAACCAGTTTCTCTGCGACTTCAAAACCGATATTCTCCTGCGCCTCCAGGGTGCTGCCCCCCACATGCGGGGTGAGGATGACATTGTCGAATTCACGTAGCGGGGAGATAAACTCTTCGCTGTTGGACTTGGGCTCAACCGGGAACACATCGATCGCGGCACCCAACAATTTGTCGGTACGCAGGGTGTCACAGAGCGCATCGATATCGATCACGGTGCCGCGCGCGGCGTTGATCAGGATGCTGCCGGGTTTCATCTGCGCCAGCTGCTCAGCGCCGATCATATTCTTGGTGGTGGCGTTTTCGGGTACATGCAGGGTGACAATGTCACTCTGCTCAAACAGCGCTTGCATCGAAGCGACCTGGTAGGCGTTACCCAGTGGCAATTTGGTGATGACATCGTAGAAGCACACCTCCATACCTAAAGATTCAGCCATCACACTGAGCTGCGAACCGATGCTGCCGTAACCGATGATCCCCAGCTTCTTGCCGCGAATCTCGTAAGAGTTAGCCGCCGATTTACTCCACACGCCGCGATGGGCTTTGGCGTTTTTCTCGGCCACCCCCCGCAGTAGGATGATCGCCTCGGCCAACACCAGCTCGGCCACGCTGCGGGTGTTGGAGAAGGGGGCGTTGAATACGGTAATGCCCAGCTCGATCGCAGCCTGCAGATCAACCTGGTTGGTGCCGATACAGAAACAACCAACAGCCAGCAGCCTGTCCGCTGCCTGCAGTACCCGGGCATTCAATTTGGTCGCGGAGCGGATGCCAACAAAATGCGCGTCCTTGATCCGCTTGATCAGCTCCTCTTCGGGCAGTGCCTTCTCGAGGTAGTCGATATTGGTGTAACCGGACGCCTTGAGTGTATCGACGGCGGACTGGTGCACCCCTTCCAGCAGCAGGAACTTTATTTTGCTTTTACCCAGTGACGTACTCTTGCTCATTGCGGCAACAACCTCGACCTAATCTGTGGTATCAACCCAAAACGGGCGGCAATCATAGCATAAAGTGTGTACGCTTCTGCGCCGCACAGCGCCGTATTGGGGTGAAATCTTGGCACGTCAGCGTGAATCTGACTCATTCACTGAGGATTTTCTGGACGTGATCCTGGCTGCGCATGGCTCAATAGAAACTGTACAAACTGACGATCGGCATGCGCCAGATAACCACCGCGTTTCCAGGCGATGCACAGATCCAGCCACACCGGTTCGGCAAACGAGCGCGCCACCA
>SDWN01000131.1 GCA_004195305.1 Neptunomonas sp.
GGCCGTGTAGTTGTAACGTTTTTTTCGCATGGTGAATTTCTCCGATCACGTAGTCTAACTCAATCGAAGCGATTCTCCAATTCACGCTGAACCAAAACATATATTCCATATAACTTTAAGCTGCATATGCCACAATTTAAAAATCCAGCAATCAGAGTCTGAAACCATTTTCATATGATGAGGCGTCGAAACCTCTGGTATGTAGTGCTGTACTAAGATGTGACCACCCGCGGACCCTACATTAAGAGACGTTTGTTTTCCATTGGGGAATATACTCGCTCCGGCACCAATGTGAGCCTTAGAGCACGCTTGATACTCAGTATCAGACAATTTGAACAGCCACTGTGGTAGATCCAGTTTGTCTGCAGGTATCGGTACTATTGATTCGCAGATCGAATAAAGGATTTTTTTCGTAACTAACCTCTCTTTTGATTTTTCATCGTTAAGCCTTCTGTATAATTGCCTCAAAGGTATAGCCTTGGTCTACCAGATCCGATACGCGATTCAGCAGCCGGCTCTGCTCATCGATATCTGCGGCATTGAACATGGAGCGGGCAAACATAAACTCGATGTGCAGCGACAAACTCTTCAGCTTCATCACGTCCAGAGGTTCAGCACTACCGTCAATCATGGCGATCTTGCCGAAAGGTGACAGCAGTTCAGTATAGTTTTCAAAGTAAGATTCAGTACCGTTCAAGCTTGCAACATGTGTTATCTGGCCGATACCCTCGTTCTCAATCAGAGAGTCAATCTGCGGCCCGAGAGGCTGAGTGTGATCAACCACATAATCTATTCAGAATCTGAAGTATGCAGGTATGACTTATAACGATTGAAATAAGCGTCGACGGAGTTCCGACTCGGCCTAGCATAGTGGAAGAAACCACAACCCCTAAGACCGAGAAGATCTTTCCACTCTAATATTGCCCATTCACCGTTTTCAAAAATGTTTTCGATGATGCACGTCGTTTGGCATGAAGGTGTATAGCTATCAACGTGGCTCAGCCGACCGGATGCAAGAGGGATTGCGAGAGCCCCTTTTCACCCAATTCCTTTTGCTCGCATATTGGAAAGTGACTCTGTTATGTCCCCGACTATATCCAACGCTGCCGACAGGTGTGGAACAGACTTTCGAGTTGGCGAAGATCATAATTCTGCATCTCTTTTTGAACCGTCGCATGTCGATCTTTTTGCTGCATATCATGTAAATGTGAATAGTAGCCACACCTTCTGCCATATATGAAATTCATCTGTTCCTCTTCTGCCAAGGAGAGGAATTGCTCAATTGTTCGCAATAGCGCTTGTTTGTTCTGCGGCAATTCACCCTGTAACTCGGTAAGCAGGTTTACTGCGTGGTAGTTGCCATACTTGCTCTGAACTCCGTCGATCTGCTTCAGGATTCTCAATTGCTCCTCAATCATCTCAATCTCGGAAAGCATGGTAAATCCACCTGCCTGAGCCATTGAATAGAGCTCTGTTCCTGGTTTGCTCGCCAGCGAGAGAATTCGGATATCGGTCGGGTCGATAGCACTGATAAGTCTAGCAGTCTCGTAAGAATGAACCTCGGTCAGTTCCTTGCCACCAAGGCCAAGGATGGTGAAAAGGAGGATACCCATGCCCGCCTCTTTTGCATTGTGTGTCGATTTGAGGATAGATTCAGGAGTTACGCCCTTACGGACTTTTTCAAGCACATTCATGGAGCCCGATTCCATGCCACAGTAAAGCATGTTCAACCCAGCTTCTCCGATCTCCCGCATTTCAGACGGAGATTTTCTGAGCATGGTTTGCGCTCGGCCATATGAGCTTATTTGCTTGAGAGAGGGGAAGGCTTGTTTAAGCGCCTGCAATACTTCGATCAGGTCTTCTGTTTTCATGGTGAAGGAGTCACCATCCTGTAAAAAACACCTATCAACAGGGCGACCGTTGTAAGCATCTTTTGCAGCGAGGATGTCCTTTTTGATTTCATCAACCGACCGGATGGCGAATTTGACTCCATTGTACAGGGTGCAAAAGGCGCAACGATTCCATGGACAGCCGCGTGTTATGCGTATCAGGAGGCTATTCGCTTCATCGGGTGGCCTGATCGGGCCTTGTTCGAAGTCTTCCGTGATCATCGTTTATCACCTTGAAGTGATGGGGGCATCCTGAAATGCCCCCCATGCTGTTTGACTGTTAGGCAATCTGAGTCATCTCATTGAGGGTGAATTCAGCAACAGCACCCTCTGTAGCGGCCACATACTCGGCAAGGTGGGTATTGCCCATATGCTTCTGCCACAGTTCACGGGACTCCCAGTTCTCATAGAACAGGAAATGAGCCGGGCTTTCATTGTCCTGATGCAGATCGTAATTAATACAACCCTCTTCAGTACGTGTGATGTCGATGAGTTTTTCGAGTTCAGCTTTGACAAGATCGATCTTGTCGGCGTTGGCTTTGATGTTTGCGACGATGGTTAGTTTTGCCATGATATTTTTCTCCTCTGTGATGGACCTGAATCAGTGCGTTCCAGTCGGGTAAGTTCAGTTCGTTTAAAATCCTTCTAAGACAAACTTGCCGATTGTCCGACCAGACTCCAATTCTTCGTGCGCGGTCTTCAGGTTGTCAACATTGATGGTTCCAAGGTTCTTTCCTGAGGTGGTCTGGATATAGCCTTGGTCTACCAGATCCGATACGCGATTGAGCAGCCGGCTCTGCTCATCGATATCTGCGGCATTGAACATGGAACGGGCAAACATAAACTCGATGTGCAGCGACAAACTCTTCAGCTTCAACTTCATCACGTCCAGAGGTTCAGCAGGGTCGTCAATCATGGCGATCTTGCCGAAAGGTGCCAGCAGTTCAGTATAGTTTTCAAAGTAAGATTCAGTACCGTTCAAGCTTGCAACATGTGTTATCTGGCCGATACCCTCGTTCTCAATCAGGGAGTCAATCTGCGGCCCGAGCGGCTGAGTGTGATCAACCACATAATCGGCACCAAGCTTCTTCACCCAGGTTTGAGAGCTTTCGCGGGATGCGGTAGCGATAATTGTCGCACCGGTAATAGCTTTTGCCAGTTGGATAAGAATTGAGCCGACACCGCCAGCAGCACCGACAACCAGAATCATTTCATCCGATTTCTGTGTTGAATCGGGTGATTGCTGCTTGATAGCTAGATGTTCAAAGAGCATCTCCCAGGCGGTGATGGCGGTTAGTGGCAGCGCGGCGGCTTCAGCGTCTGAAAGGCTTTTTGGTTTGGTACCGACAATGCGCTCATCAACAAGCTGATATTCAGCATTACTCCCTTGGCGGTTGAGATCGCCCGCATAATAGACGACATCACCCGGCTTGAACTCTGTCGCAGCTTCACCTGTCGCAACAACCTCACCGACAGCATCCCAACCGAGGACTCTGTACTCACCGTCGGCGACGGGGAAGAGTTGGCGAACCTTGTAGTCGACCGGATTGACCGCAATAGCTTTGACCTTAACCAGCAGGTCGCGTCCGGTGGCAACAGGTTGAGGCAGCTCGATTGCTACTAAAGAGTCAGAGTCGGTGATCGGGAGGGATTTGTTATAGCCGATAGCTTTCATTGTATTACTCCTATGATGTTTTATTTCAAATTTTGGATGACTTCTTCTCTTGACAAAAGCATACCCCCAGATTATATAAAGATAAACAGGGTAAAAATTGAAACATTATCAAAAATAATCTCATCAAGACTCGAACAGTGCCGTCCCATCAGTTCCTCTGTCTTGCCAATCGAAACCCCCGGGGTATCGTGATCAACAATAAACATGGC
>SDWN01000133.1 GCA_004195305.1 Neptunomonas sp.
GAACTGCTGGATCGGTGCCCAGTCACGTCTATCCAGTTCGATGCGTTTTTTTCGGCCCGCGCGCCAGCTGCTTAACGTCCAGCATCGTACCGAGCGAGCGTTGCAGCTCTGCGGTCTGACCGAACGCCGTAACACCCCCGCTGCGGCCATGAGTTACGGTGAACAACGGCAACTGGAGATCGGCATGATGCTGGCCACAGAGCCGCAGCTGTTACTGCTCGACGAACCGTTGGCAGGCATGGGCAGCGACGAGTCCCGGCAGATGACCGAACTGCTCAAGCAACTGGCCAAGCAACATACGTTGATCCTGATCGAGCATGATATGGACGCGGTGTTTGCGGTGGCGGACCGGCTGACGGTGATGGTTGATGGCGCAGAACTTGAAACCGGTAGTGTCGACCAGATCCGTAACAGTCAGGCGGTCCAGGATGCCTACCTGGGTAGTAGCGAGGATGCCGCATGAGCAGTCCCATTAATCATTTGATAGATCCGGCGGCGGCTTGTACAAAAAGTCCGTCCAGCGCCACACCAACCACCAACTCCGCTGAGCTATTGCTGCAGGCCAACGAGCTACACACCTACTACGGCGACAGCCATATTCTCCAAGGTATCAGCCTCAGTATTCGACCCGGTGAAACCATCAGCCTGATGGGACGCAACGGCATGGGTAAAACCACCACCCTGCGCTCACTGCTCGGACTGACCCCACCCCGCTCAGGTAGCGTCTTTTACCGGGGGCAGGAGACTACTAGCTGGCCCACCTACAAAATCATTCAACAGGGTATCGCCTATGTCCCGGAAGACCGAGGCATCTTCCCCAACCTGAGTGTGCATGAAAATCTGATCATGGCCGCCCGACCCGGCCCCGATGGTCGCAACGAATGGCCGCTACAGCGGGTGCTGGAGTACTTTCCGCGCCTTGCAGAGCGCATCGATAACCAGGGCAATCAGCTTTCTGGTGGCGAGCAGCAGATGTTAACCATTGCCCGGGCGCTGATGACCAATCCGGACCTGCTGATTCTGGATGAAGCCACCGAGGGGTTGGCACCGCTGTTCCGGCGCGAGATCTGGTCGGTGATTCGGGACATCAAAGACACCGGCATCGCTTCTATCATTGTCGACAAGGACATCAGCGCGTTGTTATCAGTCTGCGATCGAAATTACATCCTCAGCAAAGGTCAGGTGGTTTGGGAAGGGTATTCATACCAACTGAAGCAGCAGCCCGAGCTGCACAAGCGATACTTGGGGATTTAACCGACGCTATGCACCTGTCGGACTTAACACTCATCTACTCTGGCACCGAAACCTATGAACATCGAAATGTTTCAACAGCTGATCACAGTGGTCACAGACTTTATTGCCGAGCAACCGCTCGAGCCAGCGCTGGCCCAAGCCCTCAACCAGCAGTTTCCGGCCAGCAGTGAACGCTTTACCCGCATCGAAGCAGCCTGCCACGCTGCGATTGCGGCGGGTTGGATGTGTTCACAAGGGGTTGCAGGACGACGTTTTGGCCGGGTGATTGAACCCTGCAAAGAAACTGCGGGGTTCAGTATCGACGTGGTCGATTTAACCAACATCGTCGGCCCCCATCATCGCCACCCTCTGGGTGAAATCTGTATGATTTTCCCCATCACCGACGGCGCTAAATTTGATGATGAAGGCCGAGGCTGGTGTGTATACCCACCCGGATCTGCGCATAGGCCGACCGTCACCCACGGCGAGGCAGTGATTCTGTATATGCTGCCAAACGGCCAGATCGAGTTTTCTCAATAGCAACCGAGTGCAAGTCTTTTGGGACAGGGTTGATTATGCACTATATATCCACGCAGCGCCTAGCCCTAACAATTATGCACTATACAACACATTCCACCCCTGCTAGGATGAACTCATCCATCACAGCACGAAGCTCAGGCTCACACCAGATCAGCGATTAGAGGTATTCAAAGATGGTCAATCATTTTGATTTTAGCCCAGGCGATATCGTCGAGCAGGCGGGGGAGTGTTACCAGGTGTTGGAGAACCTTGGCGATCGCGGCCTAGTCCGCAACTTCCCTTCCGAAGAAACCGACGGTTTCGAAATCGAATGGATTGCCGAGGGGGCCCATTGTCGTCAGATGGGACACGCCAGTCTGCCGGCACCCAGCCCCTGCTCCGTGGGCGGTTTTTGCCCGACTTACGAGATCAAGCCCAAGGACAGTGACGACAGCAATATCATCGCCAGACAGTCATAACCTCAACGGCATGATCATGCTGAGGAGAGCGGGCAGCCGAGCGATTACATCTGCAAACTGCTCGGAGTTTATTTTAGCCGCCCCGATACCCGCCAGTCTTGTTTTTCCCGGCCACAACGATAAATCCAGAGTTCATCGAAGCGCCACAAAATCCGCAGAGCCCTAACTGATCAGGTTAGTGAACTGCGCCCCCCCTGCCTTATGCTAAGATGCGCAAATCCTTAAGGGCGGCAGCATGGCCGACAGCGATCCAGAGAGCGCGGTGAATGCGTTGTTACGATCCATCCCCGGAAACAGCTCTAAGTCCCTTTCTTTGAATTCAGCCAAGGCGCTACTCCAGATGATTGCCGAACAACTTGCCCGTCAACTGCAGATCCAACCCGCTCAGGTAAAAGCGTTCATCAACTTGCTCGACGAGGGCGCCAGCGTGCCTTTTATCGCCCGCTACCGAAAGGAGCAGACTCAAGGGCTCGACGATACCCAACTGCGCCAACTGGAGCAACAGCTCGGCTATTTGCGCCAACTGGAGCAGCGCCGCCAAAGCATTATCGAAACGATCGAACAGCAGGGAAAGCTCAGTTCGGCGCTGCGCCAGCAGCTACTCGCGGTAACCAGCAAGAACGAGCTGGAAGAGCTATACCTGCCCTACAAAAGCCAGCGCCGAACCCGGGCACAGCAGGCCCGGGAAGCGGGGCTGGAGCCGCTGCTCGAAGCCCTGCTGAAAAGTGACCGTCAAAACCCACAGTCACTGGCCAGCAAATATCTCAATGTGCAGACAGGAATGACCGATTGCGAAGCGGCACTGGAGGGCGCGGCAGCGATTCTGCACGCGCGCATGGCAGAACACCCGACGCTCGCGCTGCAGCTACGAAAGCTACTCTGGAAAGAGGCGGTATTGCAGGTCAGCGTGGTCAAGAGCAAGGCTGAAGCGGGCGCCAAATTTCGTGATTATTTTGCCTATCAGGAACCGATCAGACGTATCCCGTCGCACCGTGCCCTGGCGATTTTGCGCGGCAGCAGCGAGGGCGTTCTGCGCTTCAAATTGACCCTAAACCCGGGCGACGACCGGCCTGAGCGGCATATCGAGCAGGCTCTGGGATTGTCTGGCCGCGGCCCCTGTGGCGCTTGGCTGCAAACTCAGCGAGATCTGGGCTGGCAAAAGAAACTCCAGCCGCAATTGCAAAAGGCGCTGCTCAATCAGCTTCGCGAACAGGCTGACGCCGAAGCGATCCGGGTCTTCGGAGTCAACCTCAAGCAGTTGTTGCTGGCAGCACCTGCGGGCCAGAAAGCCACGTTGGCACTTGATCCTGGCTTTCGCAATGGGGTCAAAGTCGCCGCAGTTGATGCTACCGGAAAGTTTCTGGACCAGGCGGTCATCTACCCTCACCCGCCGCAGCAGCGCTGGCAGGAAGCACTGACGAAACTGAAACAGCTCTGCCTGAAACACCAGCCAGAGCTGATCAGCATCGGCAACGGCACGGCATCGCGCGAAACCGACCAACTGGTGAGCGAGCTGCTGACCGATCCCGCGCTGGCGTCGAT
>SDWN01000136.1 GCA_004195305.1 Neptunomonas sp.
GTATTCACCTTTGAGGATACCCGCTGTTTCTTTGGAGATGCTCTTGTAGCGCTCGCCGGTGAGTACGTTCAATACCGCCTGCGTACCTACAATCTGTGAAGTCGGCGTCACCAGCGGGATCAAGCCAAGATCTTCGCGCACGCGGGGAATTTCAGCCAAAACCTCGTCAAACTTGTCCGCAGCACCCTGCTCTTTTAACTGGCCTTCCATATTGGTCAGCATGCCACCCGGCACTTGGGCGACAAGAATGCGGGAATCGGTGCCTTTCAGAGAGCCCTCGAACTGCGCGTACTTCTTGCGTACGTCGCGGAAGTAGGCCGCGATCTCTTCCAGCGCGGTCAGATTCAAACCGGTATCACGATCGGTGCCCGCCAAAGCCGCAACCACTGACTCGGTAGCGCTGTGGCCGTAAGTCATCGACATCGATGAGATCGCGGTATCGACCCGGTCAATACCTGCCTCAACCGCCTTAAGAATGGTCATATCTGACAGCCCCGAGGTGGCGTGCGCGTGCAGCTGTACCTCAAGATGCGTCTGGGCTTTGAGACGAGAGACCAGATCGAAGGCATCGTAAGGCGTCAGGATGCCGGACATATCTTTAATACAGATCGAGTCAGCGCCCATATCTTCGAGACGTTTGGCATAGTCGACCCACATCCCCGTGGTGTGAACCCGGCTCTTGGTGTAGGAGATGGTTCCCTGGGCATGGCCTTCAAACTTCTTGACCGCTTTAAGCGCTGTTTCAAGGTTGCGCGGATCGTTCATCGCATCGAAGACACGGAACACGTCGACACCATTGGTCTTGGCACGCTCAACAAACTTGGTCACAACATCATCGGCATAGTGACGGTAACCAAGAATATTCTGGGCTCGGAACAGCATCTGCTGCTTGGTGTTTGGCATCACCTTCTTCAGCTCACGGATACGCTCCCAGGGGTCTTCGCCGATAAAGCGAATACAGGAATCAAAGGTCGCACCACCCCAGCTCTCCAATGACCAATAACCGATCTGATCGAGTTTCGCCGCAATTGGCAGCATGTCGTCCAAACGCAAACGAGTTGCAAACAGCGACTGGTGTGCATCCCGCAGCACGACATCGGTAATTCCCAACGGTTTTTTTGTATCGGTCATGGTATGAGGCCTTCCTGTTTTCCGAGTGTCTTTAAACTAAAAGTAGAGCGGTGCGATTCAGCGCGGATGGCGCGATCGGTACTGTTTAATCGCCGCAGTGAGCACTGCCACAAGCTGACTATCATCTGCAGGCGCGGGAGCAGCAACCGCCGCGGACCTTCTGGACTTTGCTGCGACAGGCGCAGGCTCCGGGATATATTTAGTCACCAGGCGTGACATCAATCCGGTGGCGAAAACCAATAACGTCAAAAACACGAACACGAAGCCCATGCCGAACATCATCAAGTTAACACCTTCGTTAATCAGGCTATTTGGTTCCAACGCCTCTACTCCTGCCATCAGTTGAATCGCCGTTGCCCGCTCGCCCATCTCCCTGACAAGCAGACCCTTATGTTGAGGAAGCTACAATAGCCCGAGATCACCATAAAATATAATCAATATTACTGATGACAGGCATAAATAAAAACTTATCCCTGGGAATACTACCCCCTCCTAAGCCGAATCGCTAACGCGCCCGCTCAACATCACTTAAAATAGCAGATACTATAATCGACCCGACTCGCGGTTAACCTTAGTCTCTGGTACTGATCCCGGTGCAGAAGGAGAGTTATTACACCCCTCCAGCGTCTGACACTCAGAACCGGCTCGGGCGGACTTCCCCGGCCGCAGCGGAAAAGCAAAGTGGCGCGACCAGCTACGCCCGACAGGTGTCCCGGCGTAGGTCTCCTTACAGGCGGTGACGACCCAAAAAGCCCCATTGATCGATTGCGATCGCGCTCCCCAGCGCTCACAAACTAACAGGCGCTGCATCCAGCGGGTACTTTGCAGCGGCGGCCGATAAAAGCCGGATTCAACCCGATCACACTTCATCTCCAACAGATGCAACCAATCCTGCAGTCGGCGGTAGGTCATAAAACGCCCGGACCAGGGAACCTGCTGACGGCGCTTAACCAGTAGCCGCTGCAGCCCCCAGAAACTAAAGGGGTTAAAACCAATGACCACCAGCCGCCCGCCAGGGCGAAGTATGCGCACCGCTTCACGCAGTGCCTGGTGAGGACTGCGGGCAAAATCGAGCGTATGATGGAGCACCACCGCATCGACACATTCATTCGCGATCGGCAGGGTTTCTACTTCCCCCACCAGCACATTCTCCGGCATCCCCAAGGCGATACGCGACACCAACTTAAAACAATGACCGGCAGCGGCATGTTCGGTAAAATCAACACTCTCGGCCGCACTGACCTGTAACAAGTGATAACCGAACAGTTTCGGCATCAACCGGTCCAGCACCTGCCGCTCTCGTTCCAGCAGTTGCAAGCCTAACTCAGACCCGAACCACCAATTAAGCCCATCCTGCAGCGCCACCAACGGCGGTTGTTCGGGCTCTTTCAACGGATTCACGTGCACCACTTTCATAGCGGAGCAGCAGCGACGATCAGGGCGTGCCTAATAACCAAGATTCTGCTTTTACTTAAAAAACCTGCGCAGCGCATAAATTCCTCATCCGCTTTTGTCCCATTAAAGATTGATAGTGGATTCTTTAACCGCGTAAGGCAACCAGCGGCGGGATCTTAATCCACCCTTTTTATTTAGCCGAAAACCGAGTACTTTCAATCTATTTATAACCAACTCAGTGAGGCGAACATGTTTCAATTGACAGCCATCAGCGCATTCCAGGACAATTACATCTGGATGCTGCAACACCCCTCACACCCGGGGCTAGCTGTTGCTGTCGATCCGGGCGAGAGCGCACCGGTAATCGACTGGTTGACAGAGCACAACGTGGAGCTGGCGGCGATCCTGGTTACCCATCATCACCCCGATCATACCGGCGGTATTGCCGAATTAGCCCATGCCAACATTGCCATTTATGGCCCGGCGGACTCACCCTTCGAGGCGGTCACCGAACCACTCAAAGACGAAGCCCTGATCGAACTTTTAGGCCAGACACTGCGAATTAAAACCGTACCCGGCCACACCCTAGACCACCTCGCTTATTTTGCAGCCGCAGGCGATAGCGCTGACACGCCCCAACTGTTTTGCGGTGACACCCTGTTCATTGGCGGCTGCGGACGCTTATTCGAAGGATCCGCCGAGCAGATGCAGCAAGCGATGGCATTTTTCCGCAGCTTGCCGGATAACACCCAAATCTGCGCCGCGCACGAATACACCCTTGCTAACCTCGCGTTTGCAGCGGCGGTAGAGCCCAACAACAGCGCGATCCAGGCCGCGCAGAAACGCTGCCAACAGCTACGATCCAAGGGACTGCCAACCCTACCCGGGCGTATCGGCGAAGAGATGCAGATCAATCCATTTATGCGTTACGACCAACCCGAGGTGGTCCGCACCGCCGAACGCCTAAGTGGTCAACCGCTGGATAACGACGCCCAGGTGCTGGCTGCCATCAGACAATGGAAGGACCGCTTCTAAAGAAGCCAGCAGCACTCTCCTCACCTGCACCCTCACCTGCAGCCACCTCCCAGACCCGCTGAGCATTGATCAGATCTAGGAGGCTGACCGAGAATAGCGATCGTAGCGAGAGAGGCGCATTTTGAGTCAGATTAATCGGTCATTTGCGAAAAATAGTGGTTCTATTTGACAAAAATGAGCGGCGAATCTGGCCGAAATGCGGCTTTCGC
>SDWN01000137.1 GCA_004195305.1 Neptunomonas sp.
CAAGCAGAGCGCGCCATGAACAAGCACCTCGAAGGTGGCTGCCAGGTACCTATCGCCTCCTTTGCCACCCTCAATGAAGCGGGCGATCAGATCTATCTGCGCGGCCTGGTGGGCCGTCCGGACGGCTCCAAGGTACTGCGAGCAGAGGTCCGGGGCAGCGTTGATGACTGCGAAGCCTTAGGCATTGAACTGGCTGAACAGCTGCTGAGCCAAGGTGCCAAAGAGATTCTGCAGGAAGTTTACGGCCAGTGAGACCCACCCCAAACAGTCCAGAGACGGCCCTGTGCCTGGCTGGACTGCGGGTGCTGGTCACCCGCCCGGCCCACCAGGCCGACGCGCTCTGTACTCGCCTTGCCGCACTGGGGGCCGAAGCGATTCGCCTCCCTACGCTGAGCATCCGCCCCACCATCGAAACAGACCCGGGGTATCAAAATCTAAAAAACTGCTTCCTCGATCTTGATCGTTATCGGGCGGTCATCTTTGTCAGCGCCAATGCAGCACAAATCGGCTATGACTGGATCGATCAATATTGGCCCCAGCTACCGGTTAGCACACTGTGGCTGGCGGTCGGAGCGGCAACAGGCAGGATCCTGCAGCAGCTCGGCCTACCCGTCACCATCGCCCAAGGGGCGATGAACAGCGAAGCGCTACTGGCGCTGCCGCAATTGCAACAGCTAAGCAATGACCGCGTTCTGATCTGCCGCGGCCACTGCGGACGCGAGCTGCTCGAACAAGATTTACAGCGACGCGGTGCCAAAGTTGACTATGCTGAGCTTTATCACCGGGAGATACCGGTCTATAGTCAACCTGAGATCGAAAGTATCATTTATAAATCAGCTCCTTCAGCTATCCTAGTCAGCAGCGGCTCAACATTAACCAATCTGGTGAAATTGAGCAGAGCAGCGGGTAGTGAAGCCAGCGTATTTACCGACACCCCCTTGGTGGTACCTAGCCAACGAGTAGCAACACTGGCACAACAGCACCATTTCAATCACATTGGAGTTGCGGCAAACGCCACCGATGCAGCGATGACTGACGCATTGCAGGCACTGATCGCAGCCCAAGGCAGAGTGGAACACTGACATGGAAAAAGAGTCCATGAACGACCAGCAGCAAGACACCCAAAAACAAAAGTCTAACGCCGTAACCTCGACTACTAGCGCAGCACCGAGCAATGCAACGGAGAATGCTACGGAGAACGCAACAAGCAACACTAGCGATAGCCCCAAGTCACAGCCAGCGGTCGCTAAGCCCTCTGAAACCAAAGCAGATAGCAACAAACAAGGGATCGCCGACGCCGAACCTTCCGACACGGACACCCCCCCGGCTAAGCCCAACAAAACCAAAACATCCAAACTAGCGATTCTTGCGCTGCTCTTGGCACTGATCGCGCTAGCCATCATCGGCTATGGTTACACCCTGATACAAAAGATGCATATTCAGCAAAGCGAACAGGTTAGCGCTCTCAAAGAGCAGCTAAGCAACAGCGACAGCAACAACCGCACGCTGCAACAGCAAAATGGCCAGATCCTCGGCGAGCTGAGTCAGGTCAGGAGTGCCACCTCGGAACAGAAAGCCAACGTCAACGAGTTGCAAAGCCGCCTCTCTCGTGCGATGCAGCAGGTCAGCAAGCTCGGCACGGATACCCGCAAAGACTGGCTTATGGCGGAGGTAGAGTACCTGTTACGCCTGGCCAACCAGCGCGTCCTGATGGAGCGCAACGCAGTTGGCGCACTCAGCCTGCTCCAGGGCGCCGACCGGATTCTAAAGGAGACCGACGACGTTTCGATCTACCCGGTCAGAAAGGCCCTGGCACTGGATATCGTGGCACTTGAGGCGATCCCCAACGTCGATATCGAAGGGATCTATTTAAAGCTGAGCGCCATCAACAGCCAGGTCGATAACCTGCGACTACTACCCATTACCGACAAGCACCAACTGCCGGAAATGCTGCAGCAGATAACCCCCGACGCCTTGTCTCAGGTTAATGCATCCTGGGCCTCGGCCATGGATAAACTCGGCAGCCTAATCGTTATCCGCCATCGCGATGAACCGGTGACACCCCTGCTCTCTCCCGAGCAGCATTACTTCCTGACGCAGAACCTGCAGCTGATGCTGGAGCAGACCCAGCAAGCGCTACTGCAAGGCAAACAAGATGCTTACAGCGCTGGAGTTAAAAAAGCCAGCCAGTGGATCGACACCTATTTTGAAGCCACCGACCCAACAACCCAAGCACTGCTGCGTAACCTGAACGACCTGGAGGGGATTAAAATCGCCCCTTCACTGCCAGATATTTCCGGCTCACTGCGTGAACTTAAGGCCTATCTGACCGAGCTGCATAACCTTCAGGGAGCAACCAGATGAAGCGACTACTGGTATTTATCCTGCTTGTTCTGCTGGCGGGCTCGGTGATCGGCGAACTGATTGTCAAGGATCCGGGTTATGTGCTGCTCAGTTACCAGACCACCACCGTAGAAACCAGCATCTGGGGACTGGGCGTGGTGGTACTGGTTAGCTTCACGACACTGTACCTGCTACTGCAGCTGATTCAGTATCTACTGCAACGCCGAAGCAGAATTCGCAACTGGAGCCAAAAACGCAGCCACAAGCAGGCCCATCTTAAAACCCTCAACGGCCTCAACGCGCTCTCTGCGGGTGACTGGTCTAAAGCGCAACGCCTGCTCAGCCAGGCGGCACCCAACTCAGACGTAGCCCTGGTCAACTACCTGGCCGCCGCCCGTGCCGCCCACGAGCAAAACCAGCCCGAAAGCTGTAATGAACTACTGGAGCAAGCACGCCGAATAGCCCCGAAGGCCGAGGTCGCCGTAGGCGTCATTCAGTGCCAGATCCAGATCGAACGCAACCAGTGGCAGCCCGCCCTTGAAACCCTGGTCCGGCTGCGCAAAAAAGCCCCCAAGCATACGCTGGTACTCAAATTACTGGCCCAAACCTATACGGAGCTCAAAGACTGGGGGTCGATCGTACAACTACTACCTGACCTTCGTAAATACCAAGTGTATAACGGTGACAAACTCCAGCAACTGGAACAACAGGCCTACCTGGGGCACCTGCAAAAAAGCCTGGATTCGCACTCGCCGGGAGCCGGTAACGAGGCTAACATGCTGATGCAGAGTTGGAAATCGGTACCCAAGCAGCTCCAAAATGACTGCGCTCTGATTGAGCGCCAGGTCGAACTGCTACTGCAGTGCAGGGCCAGCGACCAAGCTGAGGCTTTCCTCAAAGAGCGGCTGAAGAAGCACTGGCAGCCAGCACTGGTGAATCTCTATGGTCGTATCGAAGCCAGCCAGCATCAGAAACAGTTCAAACAGGCACAGGGCTGGCAGCGAGAGCATCCGCAGGATGCCAGCTTGCAACTGACGCTTGGACGATTGGCGCTGCGTAACAGCGAATGGCAACAGGCGCAGCTACATTTCGAAAAAAGCCTGGAGCAACAAAGCTCTACTGAAACTTATGGCGAACTGGCCCGACTGTTACTGCACCTGCAGGACGACGCCGGCAGTCAACAACTACTGCAACAGCATATGGGCATCCTGACAGCCAAACTGCCCGACCTGCCGCTGCCAGCGCTGCCACTGCCTGAAACGGCACGCTCTGAACCAGGCCCGACCAAGCCTGATGCACCTACTCCTGACACACCCACTGCGGACGTTCCTATTGCCGCTACAAAAACAGCCTGATCTAATCGACCAGCGCTAAAAAAACCGCTACGAACAAGCTGCTCGTAGCGGTTTTTTTTCAACTCAAAAGT
>SDWN01000140.1 GCA_004195305.1 Neptunomonas sp.
CAGCACTCGCCAGCAACAAGACTCGATGCGCCCGATGCCCTAAGCATTATTAATCCGGGCGCTGTATCGATTTACTGACAGCACTCGCCAGCAGCAAGACTCGAAGCGCTTGACGTCCTTAGCATTATTAATCCGGGCGCCGTATCGGTTTACTGACAGCACTCGCCAGCAACAAGACTCGAAGCACTTGATGTTCTAAGCATTATTAATCCGAGCGCTGTATCGGTTTACTGACAGCTCTCGCCAGCAACAAGACTCGAAGCACTTGATGTTCTAAGCATTATTAATCCGGGCGCCGTATCGGTCTACTGACAGCACTCGCCAGCAACAAGACTCGAAGCACTTGATGTTCTAAGCATTATTAATCCGGGCGCTGTATCGGTTTACTGACAGCACTCGCCAGCAACAAGACTCGAAGCACTTGATGTTCTAAGCATTATTAATCCGGGCGCCGTATCGGCCTACTAAACAACACCGACGCCCCTACCAACAACACTCGAGGCGCCCGATACCCTAAGCATTATCAATCCGGGCGCCGTATCGATCTAATGCAAAGAGCACCCGACGCCCCACCAGCAATTGAGAATCTGGTCGCGTAGCACGCTCTCCGATCAAAGCCAGCATCGCTATTATCGATACAGATATCTGCTATAGACTATACAAATACACTTAAAGAACAACAACAAACACCGACACCCAGCCAAAGTATAAGGACTCAAATTGTCGACAATACTTAACTTTTACCGCCGCTTCAGCTACAATTCCGCACCGAAAATCGGAAACTGATTGAAACACCAACGGAGCCATTGGCTCAACTCTGACTCCGTTGATAACGAGGGTTTTATTGTGCTTGAAGCTTACCGCAAACATGTCGAAGAACGCGCTGCTGAAGGCGTCCCCCCGAAAGCATTGGACGCAGACCAAACCGCCGCATTGGTTGAACTTCTTAAAAACCCTCCTGCCGGTGAAGAAGAGTTCATTCTAGACCTGCTGGAAAACCGTATTCCAGCCGGTGTTGACCAGGCCGCCTATGTTAAAGCGGGCTTCCTGGCAGCCATCACCAAGGGCGAAGCCTCCTCTCCACTAATTAGCGCAGTTAAGGCTATCGAGCTGCTGGGCACCATGCTCGGTGGTTACAACATCGCCGCACTGGTTGACGCTCTGGAAGACAATGCCCTGGCTGCCACTTCAGCTAAAGCCCTGTCACACACACTGCTGATGTTCGACGCCTTCCACGATGTGGAAGAGAAAATGAAAGCTGGCAACGCGCATGCCAAGCAAGTCATGGAATCTTGGGCCAACGCCGAATGGTTCACCAACAAGCCAGCCCTAGCTGAAAAGATCACCCTGACCGTATTCAAGGTTACCGGCGAAACCAACACCGACGACCTGTCTCCAGCACCGGACGCGTTCACCCGTCCTGATATGCCGCTGCACGCCAACGCCATGCTGAAAATCGCCCGCGATGGCATCGTTCCAGACGTTGACGGCACGGTCGGCCCGATCAAACAGATGAACGCGCTGAAAGAAAAAGGCCACCAACTGGCCTACGTCGGCGATGTGGTCGGTACCGGTTCTTCACGCAAGTCTGCGACCAACTCCGTGTTGTGGTTTATGGGCGACGATATCCCCAATATCCCCAACAAGCGCGCTGGCGGCTACTGCTTCGGCAATAAAATCGCTCCGATCTTCTTCAACACCATGGAAGATGCTGGCGCTCTGCCGATCGAGATGGACGTTGCCAAGATGAATATGGGCGACGTGATCGACGTTTACCCCTACGAAGGTGTGGTTAAGAACGCCGCCGGGGATGTAATCAGTGAATTCTCTCTGAAAACACCGGTGCTGTTCGACGAAGTTCAAGCAGGCGGGCGTATTCCGCTGATCATCGGTCGCGGCCTGACCTCCAAAGCACGTCAAGTACTGGGCCTGGAAGCAACAGACCTGTTCGCCGTTCCGGTTGATCCTGTCGACACAGGCAAGGGCTACTCCCTGGCACAAAAGATGGTTGGTAAGGCGTGTGGCGTTGAGGGTATCCGCCCCGGCACCTACTGCGAGCCTAAGATGACCACCGTAGGTTCTCAGGACACCACTGGCCCGATGACCCGTGACGAACTGAAAGATCTGGCTTGCCTGGGCTTCTCTGCCGACCTGACCATGCAATCGTTCTGCCATACCGCCGCTTACCCCAAGCCGATCGATGTAAACACTCACCACACGCTACCGGATTTCATCATGAACCGCGGCGGTGTTGCACTACGTCCTGGCGACGGTGTTATCCACTCTTGGTTGAACCGCATGCTGCTGCCTGACACAGTCGGCACCGGTGGCGATTCCCACACCCGCTTCCCAATCGGCATCTCGTTCCCAGCCGGTTCTGGTCTCGTAGCTTTCGCAGCTGCGACCGGTGTTATGCCTCTGGATATGCCCGAGTCAGTACTGGTTCGCTTCAAAGGCGAAATGCAGCCAGGTATCACTCTGCGCGATCTGGTTAACGCCATCCCCTATGCTGCGATCCAGAGTGGCGAGCTGACTGTTGCTAAAGAAGGCAAGAAGAACGTCTTCTCTGGTCGCATCCTCGAGATCGAAGGCCTGCCTGACCTGAAAGTGGAGCAAGCGTTTGAGCTATCCGACTCGGCTGCCGAGCGTTCCGCCGCGGCTTGCTCGATCAAGCTTAACGCAGCGCCTATCGCTGAGTACCTGAACTCCAACATCGTGATGCTGAAGTGGATGGTCTCTCAGGGTTACGGCGACGAACGCACCATCAACCGCCGTGTTGCTGCGATGCAAGAGTGGCTGGCTAACCCTCAGCTGATGAGCGCCGATGCTGACGCCGAGTACGCCACTGTGATCGAGATCGACCTGGCCACCATCAAAGAGCCTTTGCTGGCTTGCCCGAACGATCCAGACGACGTTAAGACATTGAAAGACGTTCAAGGCACCAAGATCGACGAAGTCTTCATCGGCTCGTGCATGACCAACATCGGCCACTTCCGTGCTGCTGGCAAGGTTCTTGAGAAAGTTGGCACGCAACTACCGACTCGCATGTGGATGACGCCTCCAACTAAGATGGATGCTGCGCAACTGACCGAAGAGGGTTACTACGGCATCTACGGCCGCGCCGGCGTGCGCACCGAGATGCCCGGCTGCTCACTGTGCATGGGCAACCAGGCACGGGTTGCCGCCAAGAGCACCGTGATGTCGACCTCGACCCGTAACTTCCCTAACCGTCTGGGCGATGGTGCCAACGTCTACCTCTCCTCTGCCGAACTGGCAGCGGTCGGCGCAGTACTGGGCCGCATCCCGACGTTCGAGGAGTATATGGTGTACGCCGAAGACATCAATACCATGGCTGATGATGTTTACCGCTACCTCAACTTCGATCAGATCGACAGCTACACCAAAGCTGCCGCAACGGTAATCCCGACTGTCGAAGTCTAAACAGACGCCATAGCCGCGTAGCTAGTTTCTAGCCACCTATTACGCGGCCAGACTCGCACCCAAAGCCTTCGCAAGATAACTTGTGGAGGCTTTTTGTTATTCAGCGCACCGATCCAGTATCATTAGAGCACTCCTCATCCACTCAAGCAGACACGACGAATCGCTATGACAGACCAAATCCCACCCGCACCGACCAAACCCTTCCTGGCACTGGCCTCGAAACTGTTGGTTGGCGAAAAACCCTGTCCGGTACGTTTTATGTACAAAACCGTACCGAACAACCTCCGCGATACTGGCTGGCGCCTCTACAGCGGCTATGAAG
>SDWN01000359.1 GCA_004195305.1 Neptunomonas sp.
AGATGTGTATAAGAGACAGAAACAAGAGGGCAGGAGCATTTTTCGGCACGTACATCCTGTACATAAAAAGCCGGAGCAGTTTATTGCTCCGGCTTGCTATCGTTGGCCGAGACCTGTCTACCCCAGGGTATTAACCGAAAATAAGTTCCGGCAGCCAGAGCGCGATCTGCGGAAACGCCACCACCAGTGCCAGTCCAATCGACTGCAACATCACAAAGGGAATTGCCGCCCAATAAAGGTCGTAGATAGACACCGATGGCGGTGCCACCGAGCGCATATAGAACAGGTTATAACCGAACGGCGGGGTCAGGTAGGCGGTCTGCATACTCAGAATAAACAGCACCGCAAACCACACGGTATCGAATCCCAGCTCTCGCACGATCGGTACAAACAGCGGCACCGTAATAAAGACGATGGCAAAATCATCCAGAAACATCCCCAGCACGAAGTAGCACGCCAGCATCGAGATGATGACCCAATACGGTGACAGCCCGGAATCCGCCACCAGCTCGGTGATCAGCTGACCCGCACCCAGACCGATATAGATCTTGCTGAAGAACACCGCGGCGATGGTGATCCAAAGCAACATCCCCATCAGTTTGGCCGTTCCCTGCAGCGCTTCGCGCAATATCTTAAAGGTGAACGTGCGATAGATCAGCGCACAAACAATGGAACCGGCAGCACCGATTGCGGAAGCCTCCGAGGGCGAGGTGACCCCACCGATGATAAAGCCAAGCACCGTACCGATCAGCAAACCGGGCAAGATCAGCGCTTTCAGCGCTATAATCTTGCCTGGGAAATTGACCCGTTCGCTCTCTGCGATAGGCGGCGCCAACTTAGGGTTAAAGTAGCTGCGTACAAAGATATAAAGGATATAGATACTCGCCAGCATCAAACCAGGCATCAGCCCCGCTGCAAACAGTTTACCCACCGACTCGCGCGCCAGAAAGGCATAGACGATCATCAGTACGCTGGGCGGAATCAAAAAACCCAGCGCGCCACCGGCCATAATGGTCCCGGTGGACAGGCGCTTGTCGTAGCCCCGGTCAAGCATGGCCGGTAGCGCAATAATACCCAGACTGACCGTAGCCGCACCGGACACCCCGGCCATCGCCGCGATCAGCGCGCAGATCAGCACCGTACCCATACCCAGACCGCCGGGCATGCTGCCCATCAGCTTATGGATCATATCGAACAAGCTGTCGGTGATCCCGGAGCGCTGCAGCATCAGCCCCATAAAAATAAACATCGGCAGCGCCACCAGCAGGAAGTTATCCATCGCCGCAAAAGCACTGGTTGCCATCAATTCGAGGCCATTAGGCCCCCACAGGAAGTAGGCCGAACCGGTGCCTACAGCCAGCAGCCCCCAGGCCAAAGGGGCGCCCATCGCCAGCAAAAGCAGCATCGAGCCAAACATGCCCAGGGTGACCATCAAGGGATCAAGATCTAACACAAAGGGGATCCTTCATCATATTTTATTGCGAAAGTGGCGGTCAGGATAATAACGACCAGGACGTGCCAAGCGCGATTAAGGCGCCTCCCCTGCTACGCGGGGGAGACGAGATTCTCACGAGTCCAAGACTACTGAACGACCGCAGCGTGGGATTTGAGACCAAACAGCACGAGCAGATCCCGTACTAGATGCGCCAGGCTTTGCAGCATGATTAGCGCGATGGCCAACGGTAACACCGCCTTAAAGGGGTAGACCGGAGGCGCCCAGGTACTCTTGGAGGACATCTCCCTCATCGCCCAGGAGTCAGCGGCAAAACCGTAGCTAATCACCAGAAAAGTCCCGAACACCAGCAGCCCGAGCAACCCGGTCAGTACATCGAGGAAAGCCTTACCCCGAACCGGAAACAGGTTATAGATCACCTCGGAGCGCACATGGCCGTGACTGCGATGGGTATAGGCGCCCGCCAGGATGCAGAAAGCCCCATACAGCATGGTGGTGCTCTCATGCGCCCACGAGGTCGGACTGTTGAGCAGATAGCGGGCCGAGACCTCATAGACCATGATCGCGATCATGACCAGACACATCCAACTGACGCTCTTGCCAACCCAATCAGACAGCCCGTCCTGCAGCTCCAGATAACGTGAGATCCAACGCATCAAACGCGCCCTGTCGCCTTGGCAGCATCCGTTAGCGCCGTCACCGCTTTCGCGTTACGCTCTGACTTCGCCGCTTCCTCTTTCCAGACATCCATGGCGGCGGTGGTTAACGCCTTGGAGTCTTCGGCCGGTAACGATGCGAACTCAAAGATTCCCTCACCATTAACATCCAGACAACCATTGACGTTCCAGGCATGCATCTCGGTCGCGTGCTTGGCAACGGCCAACTCCATGATCTTCTGATGCTCGGGTGTCATCGAATCCCACTTTTTCTTGTTGATCAACATGCCGTCGGCATAACCCGGGTTGATCATATTCAGGTTGGTATAGTGCTTGGCCGTCTCGTGCAGCTTAAGCGCCTTGTACTCGAGCGAACCCCCGTAGATCACGCCATCGATAGCGCCGGTAGAAAGGGCGATATACAGCTCCTGGCTGGGAAGATAAACCGTTGGGATATCGAACTTCTGCAGAATAGCTGCCACGGTTGCTGTGGCGCGGATCTTCATGTTCTTCAAATCTGCCAGGCTTTTAACCGGTTTCTTAGTCAGCAGATCGTAAGGACCACCGAACACAGGCCCCAGATAATGAACACCCTTCTCTTCGTATGCCTGACGGATCAACTCACCCAGACCCTTGGCTTCATGAACATACATCGCCTCATCAAAGCTGGTCCAAGCGCCGGGAATCCCGCTTTCAATCTTGGCGATATCCAGCTGCCCAGCCCAGTAGCCACCGTAGCCCTGACACATATCCAGGGTCCCTTTACCGACTGCATCCAGCATCTGATCGTTGGGCACCAATTCGCCGCCGCGGAAACGGGTAATTTTCAGGGTATTGCTAGAGCCGGTCTTCAGATCGCCCGCAAACGCCTTATACAGAGCATCGGTCTCGGTGCCATAAAGCGTCTGCATCCGTAAGCGGACAGTGCCAGGCGCCGCTACGGCAGAGCCTGCAGCCATTGCCAGCGGTACGGCAGCCATACCGGCAGCCGCTGCTTTGATCAGGTCTCTTCTGTTCATAATGCCTTCCTTTGTTGTTATTTGCGGTTAAAGATATCCGCAACGAGAGGGTCTGCGCTAAAAATTGTGCGCTATTTTTAACATTTATCGCTTGTATTGAAAAGCAGAAATTTGTAGAACCAGCGTGCAGAACAACGAACAGACCATGAAGAATCCCAAGCACCTAGAACATATTTCGCACTGCAGAAAAACCACAAACAGAATACAACAACCTGTTAGTACAGCAATTTATATACACTAGCGGAGTCAGAACAGCGCGACATGCCCGCGACCGCAGCAGTCAGGTGAATTTTTTTCATAGTCACGACAGGTTGATTTCGTTCTGAATAACGAACATCATCAGCACCCAGAACAAATTCAAACCTCGTCGAACCGTTCGCTAAACAGCACAGACAACTCACAAGCATTAAATAACACAGCAAGGTAATCACCATGACCCAGCCCGCCAACAAGCCCTCCTTTACCTGGGACGACCCCTTCTTCCTGGACGCACAACTGATCGAAGAGGAGCGCATGATCCGTGATGCCGCGCGTGATTATTGCCAAGGGCGGCTGATGCCCCGCGTGCTGGACGCCAACCGCAACGAAGTATTTGACGT
>SDWN01000362.1 GCA_004195305.1 Neptunomonas sp.
CCAATGACCCAGATCAACCAGGTACCTACACTGATACTTGAAATCAAACCGAAACCGGGAAGCAACTTACTGGATCTGCTCGGGCACGGTTACGAATTCAAAGTGGAAGGATTCCTCGATGGTACCGATGCACCGCAGAGCTACCGCGTGAGCATCTCGCCAAAGACGATCCGTTTTGGCTGGCAGTTCAAATTCTGACGTCTCACCTCAGGCCAGCTATGCGTAGACTGGAGTATCATTTTCGGTGCGGTCTCGCAGCTTAGCCAACATCTCCTTTTCCTTAATACCCTCCGCCCACTCTGGGCGAAGTTGGAAGTGAGGTTGATCCACGATCGTTTTCCAGATGTACATTATGGACTCGGCTTATGAAATTCGATAACATTTTCATCCGGATCTCTTATAAAGATGAGCGTTGCACCGCCTGTTACAGTAATAGGCCCCTCGGTAATTTGAATATTCATTTTTCCAAGTTTTTCCTGTACAGAATCGAGGTCAGTAACTTCAAGCGCAATATGAGTGTAACCGGCGTATTTTTCTGAAACATCCATAAGCATGTTCTTTGTATTTTTAGTAGACGCATTAAGTATGAAATTAATGTTTATTCCAGAAGGATGCTCCATCACTGCAACTGGCTCCGGACCAATTGGGCCAACTATAAACACAAAACCTAACCGCTCATAAAAAGCCCTGGATACATCTAGGCTTCCAACCCTCAGTCCAACATGATTAATTCTAGTTATTTCCTTCATGGCAAATACCTTAATAGCTGTAGATGACTGTTAACAGCCTGCTTAAGAGGCAGCAGGCCTTATAACAATTATTAGTGTTAAATCCTTCTTGATTTTCTGACAATGTTTCTTGTATCTGAGTTCCGGCCAAATATACCACTTAGCTAATGAAAATCAGGGGGCAACACAAAAGACCTAACCCCGCCGTCAGATCGCTCTGCTGTATAAGGCGAGAGTCGTCATAAATAGGCCACTGAGTGTCCCGATTGGAAACAGGCAAGTTTTGAACCTTTTATTCTCTGTTTAATTCGATACGAATTCCCCTATGATATTGTTGCCCCAGAGATTGGAACTCCATGGGTAAGCGTCCTTGGCTATACCTATTTTTCTTACATAAGCAACTCGTTTAGAAGCCTCTGATTTTGGCAAATATCCTGCAAGCGTAATTGCATAAACTGGAACTCCTCTCTTGTCGGCAGTTTTATATACATGTACAGGATAATTGAGTGACAATCGGTCAAGCTCTTCTAGCTTACCAATTAGATCAGTTTCGTTGTACGGAGATGCAATTACAGGAAACCAATTATCCTCGATGCCTTTTGACGTCTTTTCATGTTCTTTTGAAAGATTTTGAAGCTCAGTATTGAGACTTTGCTCTCTAGACTCGGTCTCAACTTTCACACGTACTAGCTCACTTCTCAACGATGCTATTTCATTATTAAGTGAATCCTCACTGCGTTGGCTTGATGATATTGACAAATTCGACAACTTTTCTAAGGTCGCCTCGGTTTTATCTTTAAATCTACTGTTTTCATTCCGTAGCGATGTAATTACTTGCCTACTCTCTTCTTGCTTGACTTCAAGTAATCTAGCCCTTTCTTCTAACGCCTTGGTTTGATTTTCAAGTCTCTGTTTTTCAGAGATCAACTTAATCTGACTGATTTCAAGATCATTTTTCTCTGTTTGGAGTACCTTTTGTGATTTTTCATTTAGGTCAGAAATTTTTAAGAAATGATCTAGGCCAAAACCTGCAACAAGAGCACCCGCTACGATGCCACCTATCACCGCTTGAATTAAGCCGCTAGCTTTTACGCTCCACCATTTCTTGGCACTTTTAGATACAATCTCACTCTTTTCCAATTCTATTTTGTCTCGGTCAGACTCAAGCAGTGCGATCTCAGCATGGATTTTTTTTAGTTCTGCTTTTCTCAATTCTTCGTTGTGATCCGTAGTAGCCACTATTTACCTCCAGCCTTGCCTGTCGGGTCTAACAGACTGTTTAAGAACGGTTGCTCTAGAGACTGCGCGTTGTAACTCCCTTTTTCGACTCCGACATAACCCCTCTCCCAGCATAAACAGTCCGAGCGATGTAATGGTATGTAGGATAGTCAAAAACTGGATAGACACCACTCCGGGCAGGCTGCGAAAGCACAGCCCTCAGCTACCAATGGCAGCTCTTTATTGTGATTGAGTATATGCTGTTGCGCTTGGCCTTGGCCGATCACGAGGGGCCTGTCACTATCGCTCCGCGGTATAAGGCGAGAGTCAGAAACCGGCCACTGAGTGTCCTGATTTGAAAAAAACAAAACTTATCCCTTAGTTCCGGCCAAAGCTGTCACATAGCTAATGGAAACCAAGGGGCAAAACAAAAACCTGACCCTGCCGTCCGTGACCCCGCTGTCCGCCCTGCTAGCGACAAGCGCGCCCAGGAACTGCTCGGCCACAGCACGGTTAGCATGACCCAAAAACATTACCGCCGCAGGGTTCCAATTATCCAACCGACCAGATAATATATTAGAAGATTCCCGTTTTATTAGAAAGCCACACCGATAAAACCAATTAGAATAAACGCGTTACAACGCGGGTGTAGTTCAATGGTAGAACGGCAGCTTCCCAAGCTGCATACGTGGGTTCGATTCCCATCACCCGCTCCATCCTTGATTACCAATACAAAACAATCCCTTACACAAATAAAACTGGTCAATTTTTCCTAACAGGAAAAACAGTCTGCGCGGTGCCTTATTCACGACGCCATACTGCGAGCCGATGATGGGCATGGTATGCCTTCTTAGCCATGCGCGGCATACTTACGGGTCAGGATAAAAATACAGGATCTGCAAGCCATGCCCAGCAACAAACACCGCACGACGCTTGAGCAATGGCGCATCCTGCAAGCGGTTATCGATCACGGCGGTTACCACCAGGCCGGGGCTGCGCTGTATCGCAGTCCCTCGTCACTCAATCACGCAGTCGCCAGACTGCAACAGCAACTCGGGGTCGACCTACTGCGTGTAGAGGGTCGCAAAGCGGTCCTGACGACTGCTGGTGAAGTGATGCTTAGGCGCTCGCGCCAGCTCACCGAAGACGCCTACCAGCTGGAGACGCTGTCCGAAAACCTCAACCGCGGCTGGGAGCCGCTGATCAGGCTGGCCTACGATGCTATTTATCCGCAACACTGTCTGCTGGATGCGCTTAAGGCCTTCCAACCCATCAGCCGCGGTAGCCGGATCCGGATTGAAGAGACGGTACTCACCGGCACCCTGGAATGCATCACCGAGGCCCGCGCCGATCTGGTGATCTGCAGCCAGGTCCCTAAAGGCTATCTCGGCGAGTATCTATTGCAAGTTCAGATGGTCCCGGTGTGTCATCCCGAGCACCCGTTGACGCTTTCCCCGCAGATTTTGACTCCGCTCGAACTGAGCCAGTCACTGCAGATCGTCATCCGCGACAGCGGCAAGCAGCCATTGGAGCAGCTCGGCTGGTTGCGATCGGAGCAGCGCTGGACCGTTGATTACTTCGACCTGGCGCTCGAACTGCTGCTGAGCGGCCTGGGATTCGCCTGGTTGCCGCTGCATAAGGTCGAAAAACAGCTGCAACAGGGCGACCTGGTCAGACTGCAACTCACCGAGGGTAATGATCGGCGCATGCCGATGCATCTGGTAACCCCTCAACCCGACCGGATTGGACCCGGCGCTCAGGCCCTGCAACCTGTCTCTTATACACATCT
>SDWN01000364.1 GCA_004195305.1 Neptunomonas sp.
CATATAAGCACCATAAGAGACTGATTAATAAGATATATACAGGAAAACCAGTTTGGATCTCGCTTGATCTAGAGCTATCAACCACAGCGGTAAAAAATCAACCCAAGAGCCCTGGGTGACATATATCATCAAGCCCAAAGAAAATAATTAACAACTAATAATGCCCAGCAATAAAACCATATTGTTTTCTAATTAACCTTTATTCCATCGCTCTCAACAATGCATAATAATGAATCTTTATATGCAAAGATCCGGTGAACAAAATGTCTGAGAATAACCAACGACGTCTATTACCCAGCACCAGTATGCTGGCAGCTTTTGACGCCGCTTCCAGAGCCGGAAGTTTCACGGTAGCCGCCCGCGAACTCAACCTAACCCAAGGTGCCATCAGCAAGCAGGTCAGCGCACTGGAAGAACAACTCGGCGTGGCTCTATTCGAACGGCTGCACCAAACGGTCATCCTGACCGAAACCGGAAAAACCTATGCCAAAGAGATCCAGTCTGCACTGGAGGCCATTCGTTCGGCATCATTAAACGCCATGACAGGCCCCCTGGGCGGGGTCCTGAATCTAGCGGTGCTTCCCACCTTTGGCACACGCTGGCTGATGCCCCGACTGCCCTCTTTTCTCAAACAGAATCCTAATATCACCCTCAACTTTGCCAC
Source organism: Neptunomonas sp. (assembly GCA_004195305.1). Classification (GTDB taxonomy): domain Bacteria; phylum Pseudomonadota; class Gammaproteobacteria; order Pseudomonadales; family Balneatricaceae; genus Motiliproteus. Next base: position 665 of record SDWN01000364.1, read on the forward strand.
CAAGCTTTCCCCCTTCGACTTTCGTCTGGAAGACCTGCACGCGGCTATTCACTACGGGGCGCCTGATTGGCCCCATACCGACAGCATCTATCTGATGGGTGAAGAGGTGGTGCCGGTATGCTCTCCCCAGTTCCTAAATGACAACACCCTGGAAAATGCCAACGACCTCATCTCCACCCCGCTGCTGCATATCTCCAGTCGCCCCGATGCCTGGTCCGATTGGTTCAAGGCTCAGGGTTTATCCGCACAGGGTAGCGAAGGGATGTACTTCGAGCAGTTCCTGACAGCCGCCCAAGCAGCCGTCGCGGGCCTGGGTACAGTTTTGCTACCAAAGTTTTTAGTACAAAGTGAGCTGGATCGCGGCGAGCTAGTGCTGGTCTTTAAACAACCGCTGAAAAGCGATTACGGCTACTATCTCATCACTCCCCTTGAGAAATCCGATTATGCACCGATGGTCGCTTTTCGAGAGTGGTTGTTACATGAGGTAAACTCAACAGCGTAACAGATTCAACTATTAACCTGGCGGACAAACAGGTCCATTCCTATTTTCTCCATCGCCCCTGAAAACCTGGCGCAGTTGCGTGGAACTGCTTGATTTTCAGGGGCTCGCATGGGTCTTCGACCCATGTTGACGCATCCAAGCATCTCGTATTAACCCACCGGGTTAATACCCATACAGAAAATCAGCCGGCGCAGTTAAACTCCCTCAGCAAAAAAGGACTATCGCACCCGTTTTTCTTCGAACAACATCATCGTCGCGGAACCTTTGGCCAACAATTTACCCTGTTCATTTTCTACAACACCTTCCACATAGGCGGTACGCTTGGTGGTGTTCACCACCCGCCCAAGCGCCTTCAACGTTCCCTCCTTGGTTGAACCGAGAAAGTTCACCTTCATCTCTAAGGTCGCCGCCGACAAACGCTCCTTTGACACAGTAAGAAAAAAAGACCTTGCCAACGCGGTATCCAGCAGACTGCAGATCACCCCACCGTGAACAATTCCACCCACATTCAGGTGTTGCGGTGTGACCTCAAGCTCAATCACATAGTGATCGTCAATAAAGCCCCGAGGCATGATGCCTAAGGATTCAACAAAATTTTGTTCGGACATGAGACCAATCCTTTTCAAACAACAATTCGAGAAATCCCCCACCTAAAGAACCTACGAATAAGCCCAAATAAAAACCCCCGACACCAGAGCGCGGGGGTTTATCGGACATGAATAACAGCGGGGGAGTGTTTACAGCTTGGACTGGACGCCGTTATTACGCATTAATCCAACACTCAAATCAGCCCCTGCTCTTTAGCCATCTTGCGGGCAATCTGCGGCCCACACCAAAGCGAAGGTAGCAATATCAGCGATACCGGTACCGCTGTCACCACGATAAAGGACTGCAACGCGGTGACACCGCCCGATCCCAGTGAGATCAGAATCGCCGCAACCAACCCCATCGCCACACCCCAAAAAACGCGTAGCGCCGCTGGCGGATGATCGGTGCCGGTCATGACCATCGAGACGGTGTAGGTCATCGAGTCCCCGGTGGTCGCCACAAAGATGATGGTCAAGATCAAGAACAATACCGAGATAAAGAAACCCATCGGCAACTCTTGGGTAATAGCAAACATCGCCGCTGGCAGATTGAAGCCGGTGAAAGGTCCAGATATAACCCCAGGGTCGGCGAGTTCAAAGAAGATACCGCTACCACCGATGATAGTGAACCAGAAGGCTGTAGCCACTGGAGCCAAAATAGATACCACGGTTACAATTTCACGAATAGTGCGCCCACGGGAGATCCGGCAGATAAACATCGCCATCAACGGTCCGTAGCCCAGGAACCAGCCCCAGAAAAACACGGTCCACCAATCCAGCCAAGCAGGGCTAGCACGAAAGGTTGCCATCGGAATAAATTTATCCAGGTATAGTCCAAACGAATGCAAAAAGGCATCGGAGATAAAGGCAGTCGGGCCCATCACCAAAATAAAGGCCATTAAAAACAGCGCCAGGCAGACATTGACTGTACTGAGCAATTGAATGCCTCGGGTCACACCACTGATAGCCGATACGGTATAGAGCACGATCAACCCTAGAATAATACTAAGCTGCAAACCGTAGTCATTCACCACACCAAACAACTCGTTCAGGCCATAACTGACCTGCAGCCCGAGAAATCCGATCGGACCTACCGTCCCGGCCACCACGGCAATAACACAGGCTGCATCAGCAAAAGAGCCCAACCAGCTTTTGTAGATTTTCTCACCGAAGATCGGGTAAAGCAGGGTGCGGGGCTTAAGCGGCAACCCCTTGTTGTAGTGCAGGTACATCAGCACGATCGAGGTCAGACTGCACTGAATGGCCCAAGCCAGAAACCCCCAGTGCATATAGCTTTGCGCTAATGCAGGGTAAGCCGCTTCAGCGGTATTAGCCTCAACCCCGAACAAAGGTGGCGGTGACGTAAAGTGTGCCATAGGTTCTGCGGCAGCCCAGAAAACCCCTCCACCAGCCAATAGCGTACACATGATGATGGCGATCCACTTAAAAGTCTGAATCTCGGGTGTCGCTAAATTACCCAGTTTGACTGCACCGGTGCGGGTAAAGGCCAAAGCCAAACCAATAAAAAAAGTCGACAACAATAAAAATTGCCAATAAGCTCCAAAAAGCTTAGTCGACCAGGCAAAAGAGCTATTAACCATCCCGGAAAGAGCATCAATATCGATCAACGCCATAATACAAAACAGGGCAATAAACCCACCACTAATAACGAACACGGGCCAATCTACATCAGCAAAAAAACCAGCACTAGTGCTAGCTTCTCCGCTCTTAATATTCCCATCGACCATTTCAGTCATAATGAACTCCAAAATTATAATTATTATTTCAACCCAGGTGGCATTGAAATCTCAACCCCTTACACCTTGTACATATAATTGCCGAGTGCATTTATAGTTACCAATAAAATCTCCATATCGATTGATAAGCAATACATATACCCTCAGCTTTCATAAGGATTTGCGGCATGAAATGCCTCAAAAATCTGTCTCTTATACACATCT
>SDWN01000368.1 GCA_004195305.1 Neptunomonas sp.
TGAAAATATGACCCCTCTCTAACTTAAGAGAGCCGGGTTTTCCGCACGACTGCATGGATGCAGGAGGTAGAGCAACGCAGGAGCGGTTGCCGAGTAGATCAGTGTTAAGTCCGACAGGCTCCTAGGGAGCACTCTGTGCAGCAGACCGTATTAATCGTGGATGATGAGATCAATATCACTCTGTCGTTTCAGCGCCTGTTCCGAAAAGAGCCGTATCGGATACTGACTGCTAATAGCGGCCAGCAGGCCCTCGATATTATGGCCCGCGAAGCGGTTGACGTGATTATTTCGGATCAGCGTATGCCTGGGATGACCGGTGCTGAGCTGTTTTCCATCATTCAGCAATCATACCCGCATACCATTCGTCTGTTGCTGTCTGGTTATACTGACTTTGACGCGCTGACCTACGCCATCAATAACGGTGCCATCAGCAAATTTATCAGCAAACCCTGGAGTCGGGACGAGCTGCAGAAAAGCCTGCAGCAGGCCTTGATGCGTGCGCAGGAGCTCAGTTGTCAGAGCGACTACGATCAGGCGTTCCAGAACTCGACACAGGGGATGCTGCTGCTCGATACCGATTATCAGATTATTTCGACCAATGCCGCGCAACTCAAGCTAACGGGGCACCAGGCATCCGAGCTGGTGGGTAATAGCCTGTTTGAGGCGATCCCTGAGCTCGATCGTCATCAGATCCAGAGCGCGATTAGTAGCGATCAGTACTGGCATGGTGAGCACTGGTTGCTCAGGCGGGATAAAAGTATCGCCCTGTTTGCGCTCGCATTGCAGGAAAACCCCGATACCCAACGGCTGAGTTTTAGCTGTGCTGATATCACCCAGGCGCGGCGGAATGAATTGAGCAGTCGCCATGACCTGCTGACGGGATTGCTGAATCGGCAGAGCTTCGAGCAGGAGGTGGCGGAACCGTTAGCAGGTGCTGAGTCAGCGTCGATCATCGCGGTATTGTCGCTGAATCTGAACAATTTCCGTCAGGTCAATGAAAGTTACAGTCATGCTACCGGGGATGAGTTGTTGTGTCGAGTGGCGGCTTCGTTACGGGAGCTGCTCAGCGAACAGCAGATCATTCGTCGCATCGGCCGCGTCGGCGGCGACGAGTTCGCACTGCTCTGTATCGCGGCAGACCGCCCGGCCTTGTTTTCCCTGTGCGAAGCCCTGTTGGATTGGTTTAAAGTGCCGATAGAGGTCGGTGAGCATCGCTTGTTTATTCACTTTAAGCTAGGGGTTGCCCTGGCAGAAAGCGGTGCGGTGAGTGCTGCAGAGCTGATTAAGCAGTCGGCGACGGCGGCCGTGCGCGGTGATTTGCAGCAGCGTTTTAGTGTCTATAACGAGCAGATGCTTAAGGGCGCCAAAGAGCGTATGGAATTGCATAATGATCTTCATAAAGTTATTAGTAACAATGAGTTGGCGCTTGTTTATCAGCCAAAGGTAGAGATAAAAAGTGGTCGGATTATCAGTGCCGAAGCGCTGGTACGCTGGAATCATCCGACCAAGGGGCTGATCTCTCCCGACCAGTTTGTGTACCTGGCAGAAGAGTCGGGGCTGATTCTGGATATCGGAGATTGGTGTATCGGTGAGGCTTGTCGCCAGCTGGCTTGTTGGGAGCAGTGCGGTATTACACCGTTGACGGTGGCGGTTAACCTGTCGCCGAGACAGTTTTCAGATTATGCCCTGCCGCAGCGCTTGCAGGCGCTGCAAGTCCGGCATCATCTAGGGCTCTCGGCGCTGGAGCTGGAGGTGACCGAAAGCACCTTGCTCGATGACAGTGATCGGGCCATAAACATGATGCAGCAGATCCGCAGCCTCGGTATTCAGTTTGCGATGGATGATTTTGGCACCGGCTACGCCTCCTTTGATTATCTCAAGCGTTATCCGTTTTCGACCCTGAAGATCGACCGCAGCTTTATCATCAATCTATGCAACAGCACGCGTGAGTATGCCATTGTCGAATCGATGATCAAGATGGCACGCCAGCTCGGTCTGTCCGTCGTTGCCGAAGGGGTTGAGGCGCAAAATCAGGCGGAGACCCTGAAGCAGATGGGCTGTGATTATATCCAGGGCTATTTATATAGCCGCCCGATAGCAGCCGATGCTTTTGAGCAGTTGCTGATCGAGCAGCCTTTTTTGATCAGGTGTGCCACCTGACTTTGGCTGTAAACATGTAGCCAGCACCGTAGATGGTCTTAATGATTGCAGGATTGTGCGGATCGGCTTCAATCTTTTTTCGCAGTCGAGAGATGCGCACATCGATGCTGCGATCGTACGGTGACAGGTAGTCCCCCAGTAACTGGTCACGGCTGACGATGTGACCCGAACCGCGAAACAGCACGGTCAGCATCTTGGCTTCGGTGGCGCTGAGGTTTTCGACCCGTCCGTCACAATGATTCAGGGTCAGGTTGCTGGCACGAAAACACCAGTCACCGAAACTGGCGAGCTCCTGGCTTGGATCGAGATGCGCGGCTCGGCCTCGAACCCGGCGTAAAATACTTTTTGCCCTGGCCACCAGTTCACGCGGCTCAAAGGGCTTGCTTAGGTAATCATCCGCTCCCAACTCCAGTCCCAGTACCTTGTCGGGCAGGCTGTCGCGTCCCGAAATAATAATAACTCCTATCTCATCGCAGTCGCAGAGTTGCTTGACCAGCGTTAGGCCATCCATGTCAGGCAAGCCCAGATCGATGATGCAGAGGTCGGGGCGATCCTTTTGCAATGCGCGTGACGCTTGGCTACCGTTGCTGAAAAACCGCGCGTCATAGCCAAAGTCCACCAGCGTATCTGTAATCATCCGCCCTAGGTCTTCTTCATCTTCAATCACATACACCAGTGGTTGGGGTTGACTCATCAATTAGCTCCCTTTGGGTCAAGTCAGAGTTTGAGGTGCGGCCTGGAGGCGTCCCTGGGCCTGAATAATCGCGTGTTGCAACTGGGCCGGGTCGAACGGCTTTTGGATTAGCGTGACGTGTGGCTCCTGGCGGGTCACGGCCTCGCTGTATCCGGTCATCATGACTACAAAGGCGTCAGGATGGGTGTGCTGGCAGGCCTCTGCGATGCTGACGCCGTTAGCGCTGCCCGGAAGCATTATATCGGTCACTACGCCTGCCAGCGCATCAATGCTGCTGAGCAGTACCAAGGCCTCATCACCGTTACCGGCTTCTACCACCACAAAGCCAAGCGCGACCAGCTGGGTGCGGACTACCGAGCGCACATCGGGGTTATCTTCCACCAGTAATACCAGCGTGTTTTCACCGCGCACGAGCAGTGTCGGCGCAAGCTCTGCCGCAGGCAGGGGGGCGATTGCTGGCGTGGCAGCGACCGGCAGCAGTAGCTGTACCTCAGCGCCGCTTCCGGGCGGGCTGAGGATGCGGATATAGCCACTGGATTGCTTTACAAAGCCGTACACCATGCTCAGTCCCAGGCCTGAGCCTGCGCCTGTGTGCTTGGTGGTATAAAAGGGCTCGAAGGCGCGCAGCAGGGTTTCTGGATCAAACCCCTGGCCGTCATCGGCAATGCTGAAACGGACATATTCGCCACTCGCAACCGGTTCATCATACTGGCAGGTGCTGCTGATCCGAATTCGTTCGGCCCGGATCGTCAGTCGGCCTCCCTGCGGCATCGCATCGCGTGAGTTGAGCGCCAGATTGACCAGGGCATCATCCAGCTGGCCAGGATCGACAAAGACTCCTGGCGTATCGCTTTCGATCTGGGTCTGCAGGGTGATGGAGTCGGGCAGCGAGGGGGCTAG
>SDWN01000687.1 GCA_004195305.1 Neptunomonas sp.
CTAGGCTCCATGGTAATGATGGTAACTCAGGGTGCAAGACATCTTTGTTATTTTACATCAATAAGTTGATCTCTCTCAACAGAGTGTCTATGTACATGTTTTGGAATGCATCGACGGGGACTCTGGCCTCGAGAGTCTCCTTTGTGTCCGTCGGTTATCGGCACAGAATCAGCATCTAGCAAGCTTCCGCTTGTTACCTTTGAACTTGAACAGGGCGGGCAATATAAACTCAGGGCCTTCTACGAGGGCAGTCCTTCTGCATGCCAGCGCAGTAGCCCTCCCTGGACATTGGCCACCTGCTCCCAACCCTCTTCACGCAGGATATTAAAAGCCATTGCCGAACGTCGACCTGAACGACAAAGGGCCATCACTGGCAGGTCCCGTGGAATCTCTTTTAGCCGACCGCGCAGCTGGTTCAGAGGGATATTGATAGCGCCGGCGATATGCACAGGCTCCTCGGCTTGCTCAGCGACGCTGCGCACATCCAGTACGGCGACCTGATCTAAGTGTGTCGCGACCCACTCTGGGCACACTTCTAAAATACCGCTGTAGGTGGTCACGACTGGGGCCCAGTCAGGAGCCTGAGGAACCCGACCGTCGAGAGGGCGCCCGGCCCTCAGGTTGGCGGGTACTGCCTCATCAAATCTCCTTGGATGAGGCAGACGCATATTCTCCATATAGCCGATGAAATCGGCCTCGTTTGCGCCTCCACCGATGCGCGGGTTGAAGCGTTTCTCTTCTCCGACCGAACTCTGGGCGCGCCCCTGATAATCGTGCCCAGGGTAGATCAAACATTGGTCCGGCAAAGTAAATATCTGCTCGGTGATGGAGCGGAAAAGAGTAGCCGCCGAACCCTGCTGGAAATCGGTACGACCGCAACCTCGGATCAGCAGACAGTCGCCGGTAAAGGCCAGTGAGTGATTGGCCAAAACCAGTGTAATACAACCGTCGGTATGCCCAGGGGTTGCCCGTACATCAAGCCGCAGGTTGCCAATATCAATACGGTCACCGTGACTAAGGCCCCGGTCCAACCCCTGGATACCACTTCTCCCAGAAGCGGCGATCTTACAACCCATATGCTGACTCATCAGATAAGAAGCACTGACATGGTCGGCGTGACAATGGGTATCAACGCAGAGTACCAGCTGCAAACCCAGCTCCCGGATCAATGCCTCATCCCGGTTATATCGCTCGTAAACAGGATCGATAAGCAGGGCCTGGCTGCTATGCGTGTCTCCCAGCAAGTAGCTATAGGTGCAAGAACAACTATCGAACAGTTGGCGGAACAGTAAAGACATTAGCGACCTCCCGAGCCCGAAGAAAGCAGGGCAATGATGCTTGCTTTAAGGATAGACGTTGCACGCTTTGGAGGATTTAGATCGAGACAGGAGGGTCCAATGACGACTAACCATGAGCGCCCCTTGTGTCGGCAAGAGACTTGACTGAACCGCGATGGCATTCACCGCATTGACGATCAGATTGATCAGCACCTGCTGTAGCTGTTGCGGATTGCTTCGCAGGGGGCGACTGGCGCGCAGATCGAGCTGCAGGCGGATCGATTTCCTGGCCAGATCGTGCCGTACCAGCACCAGGGTATCCTTGATCACCTGGTTAGGATCCATCAGGCTCAACTCCGTGCTGTAATCGCCGGGGCGCGAGTACTGGAGCAGGTTGGTGATGATGGCGCGAATACGGTAGACCTGCTCGACAATCAGCGCCGCATCACGCTTAACCGGTACGCCCGCCTCACCCAGCTCTATCATCATCAGGTCCAGGTTGCCCAGAATAACTGCGGTGGGATTATTAATCTCGTGGGCGATACCGGCGGTCAGCTCTCCAATCGCCGCCAATTTTTCTTTGGCCACCAGCTGCTGCCGGGTACGGGTGAGCAGGTCGAGATTCTGCTGCAGATCGATCGTGCGCTGCTGCAGCTGCTCGGTACGCTCGTTCACCTTGAGTTCCAACTGGTCGGCGTCAGCCTGTATCTGCTGCTGCTGCGCGCTCAGCTGATCCAGCATGGCATCGAACTGCAGCGCCAGCATGCTCAGCTCATCGTGGGTATCGAGCGGACCGATCCGCACCTCCTGACCATAGCGTACCTGACGCATCACCCGCGCCATCACTTCGATCGGTTTGAAGATTGACTTGGCCCCGACTACAGCCAGGCCGACACTGAGTAGCGTGACCAGCACAAACAGCGTGGCCAACCAGCGCAGCGCTTGAAAATAACTCTCCTTGAACGGTGCCTCAAGAAAACCGGCATAGAGCATGCCGATCCTCTGGCCGTAGATATCAATAATCGGCTCGTAGGCCGAGATGTACCATTCACTGACCACGAACGCCCGATCGATCCACTTCTCGCCGCGCTCGAGCACCTGCTCATGAACCTCTTGGGAGACCAGGGTTCCGATCGCCCGCTGCGAGGGCGAGTCCAATCGACGGGGCACGTTGGTGTTGATTCGCACATTGTGGAGGAACACCGTCACCGTGCCCAGACTATCTTCCACCAGGCTACCCTGGCCGTAAACCAGCTGCTTCAGGGCATCGACAAAGTCAAAGTTACCGTTCACCAGCACCCCGCCACTCAGGTATCCGCGCACCACACCCTCGCTATCCCAAAGCGGGTAATAACTTAACAAAACCATACCGCGATCTTCAGTTTTGCGGATCTGCGGTAGCGCCCGTGGCGTGTCCTGAATAGGCAGGTCAACCGCCGCCGCCAGCGCCGGATCTATCCGCCGCAGCTCTGGGTTGGAAAACAGCGCCACCCCGGCGCTGCCATTTTCTAACCGGGCCCGCGTCATCAACGGGTGACGATTCATATCACAGCCGAGCGAACCAAGCCGATCGCAGCCCTCGGCATCGAGCAGATAGACAAAATCAAATTCAGAGCGCTGTTGCAGTCGCGCCAACTGTGCTCGCAGGGGGCGCGCATCGGCACGCGCGGAGAACAGCGCCTGCGCCGCTTGCTGAAACAGGGAGGATTCGGCAACCAGTGACAGCTGGTGCAGATAGCCCTGCTGACTCCGTTCGAAGGCATCGTGCGCGACCGCCAGGTCAGTATTCACCTTCATCAGCAACTGCCGATAACTGACCTCGTTACTCCACAAATAGGCCATGCCGATGACCACCGGCATCACCAGCAGGATCGGAAACAGTACCAACGCCAGCAGACGATACCGCAGATTACTCGCGACCCGTTGATACAGACGTCTAAACATCAAGCGCGGGCCGCTTCGTTCCAGCCCTGCAGCTTCCGGTCCAGGGTTTTACGCGCAATCCCCAACTGTTTGGCGGCCTGGGTTTTATTACCGCCAGACAGATCCAGCACGCGCAGAATATGCTCCTTCTCGACCCCATCCAGAGCCCAGTCCAGCGGGTAGCCAGACTCCTCAGCGCAGTTCGAGGACGTATCACCCCGCAACGCCTCGGCGGGTAAGCGCCCCAGCAGCAGACAGCGCTCGATCAGGTTCTTCAGCTCGCGGATATTACCGGGCCAGTCATAACGCTCCATCAACAACAGGTCGTCATGGCTGAACGGGATCGCCGGCAAACCCAGTCTTTTTGCCAGCTGATCCGAGAAATGCTGCACTAGCAGATTGATATCCTGACTGCGCTCGCGCAGCGGCGGTACCGAGAGGCGCACGACATCGAGCCGGTAGAAGAGGTCCTCCCGGAAGCGGCCGGCTTTAATTTCTTCTTCCAGGTTCTTGTTGGTGGCAGCCACCAGCAGCACGCGGGCG
>SDWN01000910.1 GCA_004195305.1 Neptunomonas sp.
ACCGAAGAGAGCAAAAAACTACGACTGCAGATTCTTCAGCAACGAATCATTGCCCAGACAGCATCGATCTCCCAGGCGATGATAGACTCTGAACAGAAGATATTAGTCAGCGGTTACTCCAAAAAAGATCCGGGCAGACTGCAGGGACGCACTGAAAACAATCGCGTGGTCAATTTTCCTTGTGACAACCCGGATCTGATAGGGCGTTTTGCCACGGTGAGGATCATCCATGCCTACCCTAACAGCCTGGTGGGGGAACTACTGCACAGCGAACTGGATCAAAAAGCTTAACCCTGTCGCATTTTTTATACTGTAGCGACATCCTGACATCACCCTGGAATATATCCAGCTAGAGGCTAGACAACTCCTTGACTACCGACACTGCCGTTCGCTTCACCCTGGAACCGGATAACCCCTCCCACCTGGCCAATCTCTGTGGCCAGCTGGATGAGCATTTAAAACTGATCGAGCAGCGGCTGGGGATCCAGATCCGCAACCGGGGCAACGATTTCCAGCTCGTCGGCGATCATCACACCACTCAAGCGGTCAGCCAGATTCTGCACGGTCTCTACCAAGAGGCGGGTGAGGGAGTACAACTGACGCCGGAGATGATCCATCTATCGCTGCAGGAGTCAGCGCTGGAGCAAAAATCAGCGTCAAGCGAACCCAGACAACAGCAGATTCAAACCCCCAAGGCCCTGGTCAAAACGCGCGGCAAGCATCAGAACAGTTATCTCCGCAGCATTCGCACCCTCGACATCAACTTCGGCATTGGCCCTGCAGGTACCGGCAAGACGTTCCTTGCGGTGGCCTGCGCTGTCGACGCCCTGGAGCGGGATGAGGTGCGGCGCATCCTGCTGGTCCGTCCTGCGGTCGAAGCTGGCGAAAAACTCGGCTTTCTGCCCGGCGATCTGGCTCAGAAGATCGACCCTTACCTTCGGCCGCTCTACGACGCCCTTTACGAGATGCTTGGTTTTGAGACGGTGAGCCGCTTGATCGAACGTCAGATTATCGAGGTCGCCCCCCTGGCCTACATGCGAGGCCGCACCCTTAACCACGCCTTTGTAATCCTGGACGAAAGTCAAAACACCACCCGGGAGCAGATGAAGATGTTCCTGACCCGGATCGGTTTTGGATCGACAGCCGTGATCACCGGCGACATCACCCAGATCGACCTGCCCAAGGCGACGGAATCCGGCCTAAAACACGCTATCCAGGTACTCGATGGCGTCGAAGGCATTGGCTTTACCCATTTCACCGCTAAGGATGTGGTCCGCCATCCGTTGGTGCAACGTATCGTCCGCGCCTATGACAATTATCAGCAGGATCATGAGTCATGAGTATTGAGATAGATCTGCAACAGGCCAGCGATGCGGCTCAGATCCCCTCCTTGGCAGAGTTCCAACACTGGGTCGAGCACGCACTTAAGGATCGTATCGAAACAACTGAACTCTGTATTCGCGTTGTCGATGAAGCCGAAAGCCAGCAGCTCAACCGGGATTACCGTGGCAAGAGCAAACCCACCAATGTTTTATCCTTTCCGTTTGAGGCGCCCCCGGGAATTAAGCTCAACCTGCTCGGCGACCTGGTTATCTGCGCCCCCGTCGTTGCCCATGAAGCCCAAGAACAGCACAAGACACTTAACCACCACTGGGCACATCTGGTGATTCACGGCATCTTGCACCTGTTGGGATACGACCATATAGAGGACCAACAGGCACAGATCATGGAATCACTGGAGACCCGGCTACTGGCAGAACTGGACATTGCAGATCCCTATCTTGTATAAATCGGGTTGATATCTATTAAGCTGGCGAGTCAACAACTGACACAAGGATGCGTCAACATGGATAAAAGACCCATTCAACCCTTGAAAATCAAACTATTACACGCATCTACGGAAAATTTTAGGGGCGCTGGACAAATAGTATTAAAATGCACGCAGGCTAGTGCCAGACTCCATTTTAACGCACTATTTGCCACCCCCATCTGAGGCACCCTCCACATGAGTGAAGATCGATCGACCAACAGTCAGGGCAGCAAGTCCTGGCTGGACAGACTCACACAAGCATTCTCGGACGAACCCCGCGATCGTGACGAATTGATGACGGTACTGAACAACGCCGTTGAAAGCCAGGTGCTCGACAGCGAAGTACTGGCGATCATAGAAGGCGCGATGGAAGTCGCGGATATGCAGGTCCGGGACATCATGATTCCCCGCCCGCAGATGGTCGTTATCGACTCGACCCTGACCCCCCAACAGTTTTTGCCAGAGATGATAGCGGCCTCTCACTCGCGCTTTCCGGTGATCGGCGAATCGCCGGACGAAGTGATCGGCATCCTCCTGGCCAAAGATCTGCTGCCCTACATCCTCAAGGGCGGCATCGACAGATTTAAAATCCAGGACACCCTCCGTCCTGCAGCCTTCGTCCCTGAAAGTAAGCGCCTAAACATCCTTTTGAGCGAGTTTCGCGCTACCCGTAATCACATGGCGATAGTGGTCGATGAATACGGAGGCATCTCCGGGCTGATCACCATCGAAGACGTGCTGGAGCAGATCGTCGGGGAGATCGAAGACGAGTTCGACGCAGACGATGAAGACGCTCCGATCAAGCAGATCGAAGATAACGCCTATATCGTCAAAGCCCTGACCGAAATTGATGATTTCAATGAATTCTTTAACAGCCATCTGGACGATGTCGAGTTCGACACGATCGGCGGCATCATCACTCAGCATTTCGGCCACCTGCCTCAGCGCGATGAGACGGTCGACCTGGAAGGCTTCAGCTTCAAAGTCATGAATGCGGACAACCGTCGCATCCGCTTGCTGCAGGTCTCACGCCTGCAACGCATCGACTGATCAGATGATGGCCGCTCCCAGCCATACAGCCTCTGCGCCCCGCAGCCGCGCCCATCACAGGCTTACTCGCTGCCAAGACCCGCTGCTCGCTCTTGTTGCCGGAACGCTGGCAGCGCTGGGCTTTGCCCCTTTCGAGCTCTGGCCGCTGGCTATCGCCTCCTGCCTGGGGCTACTGCTGACACTCCAGCGCGCAGCTACGGCCAAACAGGCCGCGCTTATAGGATGGCTGTATGGCATCGGTTTTTTCGGCGCAGGGGTGTCCTGGGTGTTTGTCAGCATCCACCAGTTCGGCAACGCTCCGGCACCACTGGCGCTGTTGCTAACCGCGCTTTTCACGCTCGCCATGGCACTGCTTTTCGCCCTACACGGATACCTGTATAAAAGCTGCATCGCAGACCAGCCGTTAACGATTTTACTGGGATTCCCTGCACTCTGGGTATTGGCAGAAGGGTTTCGCGGCTGGTTTTTGACCGGCTTTCCGTGGCTTTACTTGGGCTACGCGCCGCTCGATAGCTGGTTAGCTGGCTGGGGGCCGATCACCGGTGTCTTAGGTCTCAGTGGTTTCAGCGCACTGGTTGCAAGCTGCCTGTTTCTGCTACCCCGGGTATCATATCGACTAAAAATAGCGTTCCTGCTGACCGCGCTGAGCCCGTTTGCCTCGGGCCTCTTATTGCAGCAGATCCAATGGACCCGGCCGACCTCGCAGCCCCCCCTCCGGGTCGCACTGGTGCAAGCCAATATTCCCCAGCAACTCAAATGGGATTCGCGCCATCGCGGCCAGATTATCGATCGGTATCTGGAACTCAGCCGCCCCCTCCTCGCGCTGTCTCTTATACACATCT
>SDWN01000911.1 GCA_004195305.1 Neptunomonas sp.
TCGTATCGGTGATGTAACGGTGCTGGCCAAGCAGCAGGCGATCATTAAAGACCGGTTGTTGCAGGAGCGGCCCTTCACTCAGCGCGGTGTGCACGGAGGGTTAAGTGCCGAGGAGCTGTATGTGCCCCTGATAGTGGTCGAGCCCTGATCTTTGAGCTTTGAGGGTGCGCTAGGCTAAGGCAGCCACGTAGCCTTAGCCGCGATATTGTCGGGAAGCTTGATCATCCATTTATCTAATTGCCTGCGGCTGAATACAAACGCGCCTTCACCTGAAGACTGGGGTATTCGCGGTAACGCTTCGCCTCTTAGCGCCTGCTGGGCGATGAGTGCTGCCCGCCTTCCTTGGTCATAACCATCGAGCACCAGTCCGCCGATCGTCATGTCCTCACCGACGGCGAATTTCCAGAATGCAAACAGAGGGACCGGGGTGTGGTGCGAGGACCAAGTGATGATCTCCTGTTCGTGAGCATGGTCGCCATTGGCCGTGGTCAGGGTGTGATAGAGGCCGACGATGATGGCGTCATAACCGGCCTCTGGGGCCGTTGCGATCGCGTTGTGCCACTCGCTGACCTGGTTGATTTGCTTAATGTCGACAGCAACAGAGCCGATGGAAAGCCGGTTGTTATCGAGGAACTGCTCCTTGAGCAGGGTCTGCGAGGTGATGCCGGTATCAAACAGAATCAGGATTTTATTCAGCTCACCGGCCATGATTGCCTGGATGTGGACGATCGATCTTTTCAATAAGGGGCGCTCAAGGATACCGGTGATGTTGTTCGGTAATGTTGCCAGGTAGTTGCGCGGATTATTGTTTATCCCCAGGTAGATCACCGGAGTCTGGGTCCCAGCAAAACGGGGTCCTAAGTGTTTGAGCGCGTTGTCATCTCCCAGGATGACTAAATCGGGGCGAGTTTCAAGGTAGGTTTGCCAGGCTAAATCGGCCTGCGTGACATGCTCAGATACCGGTCGACGCTTAGTATCCATCTGAAAGAACTGTAGCTCTGCTTGGTTGGAGAGGCTGTCCTGTATCGCCCGGGTATAGTCCGCATCCCACTGGTTGGAGGCGTGGTAGCTCTCAATCACCAGTACCCTGGGGCGCGGCTCGGCGTAGCCCGGATTGGGTAGCGTCAGTAGTAGTAAAGCTATGCAGCAGATGCGTGTCAGAGTCGGATAGCGATGCACAGATGTTCCTTCTCGGTTGGTAATCGACGGGCTCTGCATGTTGGCGCTTGTGGGAGACTAGGGGCCTGTATCGCCTCGGATGATCGAAAAATCTGCCTCAAATCGACTTTACTTAAATCAAAAGCCCCTTGCTATGATCGGCCAAGCCCGACAGGTTCATAGATGGACCTCGGGCAGACTTTTTCGGACAAAAGCCGGCGCATCGGCCGGCTTTGTTAGCCTGGGCTCGGGAGTCTTTATTTCTGCGCGTTGTACGCCTTGACGCCGGCTTCAATTGCGCTGCGCGCAGCGGCGGCGTCCGACCAGCCCTCGACCTTGACCCATTTGTTGGGCTCCAGAGTCTTGTAGTTTTCAAAGAAATGTTTGATCTGGTCAAGCAGTAGCCTAGGCACATCTTCGACGTCCTGAACCTCGTTGTACGCTTGAGTCAGCTTCTCGTGAGGCACCGCAATCAGCTTGGCATCTTCGCCCGCTTCGTCGGTCATGTTAAGCACACCGACCGGGCGGCAACGAATCACCGAGCCGATCGCTATCGGATGCGGGGTGATCACCAGCACATCGACGGCATCGCCGTCGTCGGCCAGGGTGTTGTTGATGTAACCGTAATTGGCGGGGTAGAACATCGGGGCGGTCATGAAGCGATCGACCATCAGGCAGTCAGAGTCTTTATCGATCTCGTACTTTACCGGCACGCTGGCGTTGGCTGGGATCTCGATGATGACATAGATGTCGTTGGGCAGGTCTTTGCCCGCAGGTACTTTTGCAAAGCTCATGGCGTGGCCTTCTGAGGTGTGGGAGCGGTTAAAAGCTTAACTTGTTAACGCGCATTATAGGTGAACCTTGCTGGCTTTTGTCAATAATACCTTTGGTTCTTGTCGGGTATTCCTGTCGGGTATTGTTGTCAGGGATTGTTGCTGGGTACTGCCGTTGGGTGTGGCAGCGGGGTGTTGTACGGGATTTAGCAGCGAAGATTGCAGCAGCTGTTGCCGCTGTATAGTTCGGTGTATTTCAGTGCCGTGCGGGCGCAGG
The DNA here is from genome assembly GCA_004195305.1 of Neptunomonas sp. Lineage (GTDB taxonomy): Bacteria > Pseudomonadota > Gammaproteobacteria > Pseudomonadales > Balneatricaceae > Motiliproteus. The sequence continues at coordinate 2,209 of SDWN01000911.1, forward strand.
CAGGGGGTGAGGGGGACGTTAACCTACAGCCCCGCAGCGTACTGCGGGGCTGCATGCACATGTGTCAGGCGCTAGTCTTTTCTGCCGTCTTGGCTTTTGCGCTCGCTTCCTGGTGATACTTCAGGACCGTTTCCACATCCTGCTTTGACCCCAGTACGACAGATACGCGTTCGTGAATATGCTTGGGCTGTACATTCATGATATCGATCTGGGTGTTGATGCTGCGGCCACCCGCCTGCTCGATCAACATGCTCATCGGGTTGCCTTCGTACATCAGGCGCAGTTTGCCGGGCTTTTTCGGCTCCCGTGAATCCCAGGGATACATGAAGATGCCGCCGCGGGTCAGGATGCGATGCACTTCTGCCACCATCGAGGCGATCCAGCGCATGTTGTAACGCTTGCCCAGAGGGCCCTCTTCGCCGGCCAGCAGGTCGCCGACATAGCGCTGGATCGGTTCGTCCCAGAAACGCAGGTTGGACATGTTGATCGCAAACTCCTGGGTTGACTCAGGAATCACCACCTGTTCGCGGGTGAGGTAGAACTCGCCGTTGTGGCTCAGGGTGAACATGTTGACCCCATCGCCAGTCGTCAGGCAAAGGATACACGAGGGGCCATAAAGGACGTATCCGGCAGCCACCTGCTTGTAACCCGGCTGCAGGTAAGCGTGCTCTTCAGCCGGATCGAATCCATCCTGGGCTTCCAAGACCGAGAAGATGGTGCCCACGGTGACGTTGATGTCGATGTTAGAGGAGCCATCCAGCGGGTCGAAGGTGACCAGGTAAGGGGCTTCTGGGTTGCAGGCCACCGGCAGGTCTTCCTCTTCCGAGGCCATGCCCCGTACCAGATCTGATTCGCTGAGGGTTAGCTTGATCAGGTCGTTGGAGATCACGTCCAGTTTTTTCTGGGTCTCACCCTGGATGTTTTCGGTCTGGGTGGCGCCCAGGATGCCTGCCAGTTCGCCATCGTTGAGCTTGGCGTTGATCTCTTTACAGGCGGACATCAATAGGTTGATCAGTTCGACCAAATCTGCGGGTGTTTCGTTATGTTTCAGAAACTGGGTGAGCCGTTGCATGGGTGGATCCTGTCGTGGGTATGACGATCTGGTAACTGCGCTACCATGAAGCTGCGAATGATACGTGAAGAGCTACACCAATGCATGAAAAAGAGCCGCGAAAGAACGATATTCCTTGACTTGAGTTAACCCGGGCAGCCTGTCGGGCTTAACGCTGATCTACTCGGCAATCGCTCCTGCGTTGCTCTACCTCCTGCATATATGCAGTCGTACGGGAAAGCCGGATTTGGTTGTTTATCGCGCTATTTTTCGTTTAATAGAACCACTATTTGCCTCAAATAGGTTGAAAATTGCCTCAAGCCGCTCTTCCCCTCGCAACGACCGGTCAGGCTCCTAGGGCAAATAGCTCGGCTGGGGCGGAGCTGCTATGATGCGGCAACTTTTTTGAGCGCGGACGAGGTCGGGATGCATCTGCACATATTAGGTATTTGCGGCACTTTTATGGGCTCGCTGGC
>SDWN01000441.1 GCA_004195305.1 Neptunomonas sp.
GTCCAATGCGGCAAACTGAATAACGGCATCAAGACGATTACGGAACTCCGGTGTGAACATCTTGCGAATCGCTTCCATGCCATCACTGCTGTGATCCTGATGAGTAAAGCCCATGGAACGCCGACTCAGATCTTCAGCCCCGGCGTTAGTTGTCATCACTAAAATCACATTTCGGAAGTCAGCTTTGCGGCCGTTGTTATCGGTCAGGGTGCCGTTATCCATCACCTGCAACAACAGGTTAAACACATCAGGATGCGCCTTCTCGATCTCGTCCAGCAACAGGACGCAGTGCGGAGTCCGGGTAATCGCCTCGGTCAACAACCCACCCTGGTCATAGCCAACGTAGCCCGGTGGGGCGCCGATCAACCGCGATACCGTATGCCGCTCCATATATTCGGACATATCAAAACGCACCAGCTCAATCCCCATGATCCGCGCCAACTGCGATGTAACCTCGGTTTTACCAACACCGGTAGGACCCGCAAACAGGAATGATCCCACCGGCTTGTGTGGCTCATTCAACCCGGCTCGTGAGAGCTTAATCGCAGCAACCAGCAGATCGATCGCCTTATCCTGCCCAAAGACCACCATCTTCAGGTTATCTTCTAATTTAGCCAACGCCTGCTTGTCAGACGCCGACACGCTCTTAGGCGGAATCCGTGCAATCTTGGCGACAATCGCTTCGATATCCACCACATCGATCAACTCTTTACGCTCTTCCTGGCTCTTAAGCTGCTGATAGGCGCCTGCCTCATCAACAACGTCGATCGCCTTATCAGGCATATGCCGATCATTAATATAGCGATCAGCCAGCTCTGAAGCAGCACGCAGCGCCTCAGGGGTATAGCTGAGTTTATGATGCTCTTCAAACCGAGACTGCAGGCCACGGAGTATCTGATAGGTCTCCTCAACAGAAGGCTCAGGCACATCTATTTTCTGGAACCGACGCGCTAACGCACGATCTTTTTCGAAAACACCCCGGAACTCCTGAAAGGTGGTCGAACCCAGGCAGCGCAACTCCCCTGAACTCAGCAACGGCTTAAGCAAATTAGACGCGTCCATCGCACCACCTGACGCAGCCCCCGCGCCGATAATAGTATGAATTTCATCGATAAATAAAACACTTCCGGGCTTAGCCACGATCTCCGCCAACAACCCCTTAAGACGCTTCTCGAAATCACCTCGATACTTAGTACCGGCCAGCAAGGCACCCATATCCAGAGAATAAACCACGCTATTGGCGATCACCTCCGGAACCTTATCCTCGATGATCAGCTTGGCCAAACCCTCCGCTATTGCGGTTTTACCAACACCGGCCTCTCCCACCAATAGCGGATTATTCTTACGCCGGCGAGACAGAATCTGAATAACACGCTCAACTTCTTCCTGACGCCCCACCAGAGGATCAATCTTTCCAAGCGCAGCCTGAGCATTAAGATTGATGGAATACTTAGCCAGCGCACTGGAATCGGCACCGCCATCAACCTCATCACCAGCCTGCTCTGGTTCTTCCAGGCGATGCTCATTATCGAGCACCTTAGGAACACCATGAGAGATGTAATTGATCACGTCGATCCGCTCAACACCTTGCTGACTCAGGCAATAAACCGCCTGGCTCTCTTGCTCACTAAAGATCGCAACCAGTACATTGGCCCCGGTAACTTCGGACTTTCCGGACGATTGCACATGAAACACAGCCCGCTGCAGCACCCGCTGAAAGCCCAGCGTTGGCTGGGTTTCACGGTCTAAATCCTGGACAGGAATGAGCGGTGTGGTCGACTCAACGAACGCATTCAAACTAGTTCGCAATTTATCTATATCAGCGCCACAGGCCTGCAAAACCCCTATTGCTGAGTGATTGCGCAACAGCGCCAGCAACAGATGCTCGACTGTCATGAACTCGTGACGCTTATCGCGAGCCTCCTGGAACGCCAAACTTAACGTTAGCTCAAGCTCTTTATTCAGCACTTTTACCACCTCTGAATCGGATCATGCCTGGTCTACTTCACAGAGCAAGGGATGTTTGTTGTCTCTAGAGTATTGATTCACCTGGGCCGCTTTAGTTTCAGCGATATCGCGCGGATAGATCCCGCAAACCGCCCTACCTTGAGTATGGATCGCCAACATCACCTGCGTTGCCTTTTCTTCATTCATCGTAAAAAACAACGTCAACACATCAACCACGAAGTCCATCGGAGTATAGTCATCATTGAGTAAAATCACCTTATACATGGACGGCGGCTTCAACGCCGGCTTCGCTGTCTGGGTTGCCACCCCGGCACCATCCTCAAACTCTTCCGAGTTCCTGGAAAGCCGGATTGGATCGGCGTATATCATCATTACAACCTGCACAAATTAGATTAGATTAATGATACATCGCCCCTTACAGGAAGACACCTCCCCTGCGAAGTCGTTTGCTGCGATGCTAGCCCGGATTAATAGTCACATTCATGCGCTGTGACTAAAACAACCCGACCACCTGCTCCTGCTCATCCAGATCGATGAGCTCGGAAGAGGGGTTTTTAGGCAATCCGGGCATGGTCATCACGTTATCGGTGAGCACGACGATAAAGCCAGCGCCCGCAGCAAGCCTGACATCACGCAGGGGAACGTCAAAACCTTCCGGGCGCCCGCGCAGGGCCGGATCGGTAGAGAAGCTGTATTGCGTCTTGGCCATACAGATCGGCAGATGGCCATAGCCAGCACCCTCCAGGGCGTGGATTTTATCTCTGAGTTTTTTATCACCGAGAATATCATCAGCACCATAGATCCTGTGCGCGATCGTCTTGATCTTATCCCACAGCGGCATCTCATCGGGATAGAGGAGCTGGAAATTACCGCTGCTCTGATCGATCCGTTCAACCACCGCCGTGGCCAGGTCTACAGCACCGGCACCACCCTCGGACCAATTACGACAGGGAACAACCGGAACGCCAAGGTAGTCGCATTTATTCTGGATGCACTGGATCTCGGCCTCGGTGTCGCCGTTAAAGGCGTTGATAGAGACCAGCACAGGAAGGTGGAACAGGTGGATGTTGTCGATATGTTTGCGCAGGTTTTCCACCCCCCGCTCGACCGCATCAAGATCCTCCCGTCCGAGCTGATCCAGGGCAACTCCGCCATGGAACTTCAAGGCCCGAACGGTAACGACCAGAACCACCGCATCAGGCTGTAGACCGGACTTTCGGCAGACGATATTAAGGAATTTCTCAGCACCCAGATCTGCGCCAAAACCGGCTTCGGTCACTACGTAATCGGTGAGTTTCAAAGCCAGCTTGGTCGAAATCAATGAATTGCAGCCATGGGCAATATTGGCAAAAGGCCCCCCATGCACAAACGCCGGAGTATGCTCTAGCGTTTGCACCAGGTTGGGTTTGAAGGCGTCTTTTAACAGCACCGTCATGGCGCCCTGAACTTTGAGATCACGCGCAGCAACCGGCGTGCCGTCGTAACGGTAGGCGACGATGATATCGCCCAGACGCTGCTTCAACTCATCCAGGCTCAGAGCCAGACAGAGGATCGCCATGACCTCCGAGGCGACGGTAATATCAAAACCGCTTTCGCGCGGCATCGAATTAGCAGGGCCGCCCAAGCCGATATTAACTTTGCGGAGTGCGCGGTCATTCATATCCACGACCCGCCTCCAGAGGACTCGGCGGCTATCGATATTCAGCGCGTTGCCCTGATGCAAATGGTTATCGAGGACGGCAG
>SDWN01000443.1 GCA_004195305.1 Neptunomonas sp.
TGCTGATATGTATTAACTTGCAAGCAATTGTTCCAGAATGATTTTTTATGGAGCAATTCTTGGCTAAGACATCAGACTTCATGTGTTAACGCTTTTGCGCAGCAAGTTGATACATGATGTCTAGGCTCTGTCTGGAGTGGGTTTCAAGACCTTAATTTCGCTGCGTTCAAGCGCCTTGAGCAGCAGCAACAGCACGGTACCCACTGCCATCATCATGGCGGCCAAATAAAGACCATCACTATAGCTGCCGCTGCGTTCGGCTAGCAGACCGGTGATTGCCGGGGCGATAATCTGGGCGACCCCGTATGAGAGGGTCATCTTGCCCATCATTTTCGCAGGCCGGGTGGGATAATAACGCCCCGCCATGGTCAGTACTAAGCTAACGATACCAACAATGGTGCCGCCGAACAGGATCGCTCCGATCATCGACATAATTAAGTTAGGCTCGATCACCGGCAGCAGTATGCCGATAATCTGCAGTACGCTGGCGCTGATCAGGGCGTTAAGATTACCGAACCGGCGCGCGACCAGATCCCACAAAATAGCTGCAGGTGCTGCCGCCAGCCCAACCACCATAAAGGTCCAGGCACCTTTACCCTCCAGACCGGGCAGTTGGTCGACGATGGCGACAATAAAGGTAGCGCTAATCACATAGCCGACCCCGGCGCAGAAATACGCGACCATAAACAACCGCATAAAGGCACGGCTGGGGGGCGCATCCGCCATCGCCCCGCTGCTGCTAGGGACCGCTGCGGTGTCGGGTGACGGAAGCCAAGCCCAAGCCGGAATCAGGATCAGCGCACCAATCAACGTCAGGATCAGCCACTGTGAGCGCCAATCGACGTAGCTACTCATCAATTCGACAGCGATGGCACACAAGGCAATGCCCAGACCCACGCCACTGAAATGGATCCCCAGTTCGCTGCGATGATTATGTCGAATCAGCCAGTTCAAGATCAGCCCGGAACCGAGCAGCATGCCAGCGGCGGTGCTCAGTCCAGCAAAAAACCGGAGCCAGGACCAGAGCCAGAAATTGTCAGTCAGCCCCATGCCTGCGGTCGTGATGACCGCAACCACCAAGCCGATACGGTAGAGACGATCTTTAATCACCAGATCGCTGATCAATGCCGCGATCAGGGCACCACACAGGTAGCCCAGGTAGTTAATCGCCGCCAGCCAGCCCCCCTCAGACACCCCTAAACCGGCCTGCTGCTGCATGATTGGTAACAGCGGGGTGTAGGCGAAACGGGCGATACCCATCATCAGTATCAAGCTGAGTACTCCGGCACTCAGCACCTTGAATCGTTGAATTTGATCGTTCATAAATTCTCCCTTGAATCTCTATAGGAGAAGGTAAATACTATCCGTTATCTATTCAATAGAATATTAACGAACAAACAGTTCTGTTTTGGAGATACATAATGGAGTTACTGTCGCTACGCACCTTTCAGGCCGTTGTCGAAGAGGGCGGCGTCCTTTCTGCGTCACGCAAACTCAACACCGTTCAGTCCAACGTCACCACACGAATTAAACGGCTAGAGGCAGAACTGGGAGCGGAGCTATTCTATCGCAAAGGTAGGGGGTTGGAGCTGGCGCCTGCCGGGCGGGTTTTGCTGGAATATTCCCACCAGCTGCTGCAACTGGAATCCCGGGCGGGTGCAGCCGTGCGCCAGGTAGGCGAGCAGACCGGCGAACTCCGGATCGGGACCATGGAGACCTTTGCGGCACTGCGTTTGCCGCCGGCGCTGAAAACGCTGCGCCAACTGCATGCGGGTTTAACCCTGCGGGTAGAAACGCATACCTCGGCAACACTGATCGAGCGGGTACTCAACCACAAGCTCGACTGTGCCTTTGTTGGCGGCGTGGTCGATCATCCAGAGCTGCAGGCACAGGAGTTGCTACAGGAAGAGTTGGTGCTGGTGCGCTCAAAACAGCACAGCCACAGCCAGCCGGCACTGATTCTATTCCGCGAGGGCTGCGCCTACCGCGCCAGAGCACTTACCTGGCAGCGTGAATGCGGGCATCAGTCAAACGAGGTGATGGAACTCGGCACCCTGGATGGCATTCTCGGCTGTGTCGCGGTGGGTCTCGGCTGTACCCTGGTACCGCGCCAGGTGATTGCCCTTAGCCGATACCAGCAGGATCTTTGCGTTGAAGCGCTCCCCCCCCACTTGGCAATGATACCGACGGTATTGATTCAACATCGCAATGCCCTACCCCTCAAAGCCATGGCGACACTGATCGATGCCGTATCCTCTCAGTCCGGCTTTGAATAAAACAATCTGCTCAGAAAACGCACCATGGAGGCTCAGCACCAGCAGCTGGTGGTGAAGAGCCGCAGCCTGTCCATGATCGGCAAAACCGCCTCGGCGGTAGCTCACTCCATGCGCCCCCTGGCATCGATCCGTGCGTCCGCCGAATTAGCCCTTACCGATGACCTTGCTGGCGCCCGTGAGGTACTCAGCAATCTGATCATGAATGCCGTCGAAGCCCTGAATGGCCCGGGGGGAATAGCGATCCGTGTGAGCCGGGGTGCGAGTACTAAGCGGCCTTTTCTCGAACTCGATGCCGCGACTATCCCGTCACAGCGGGAGGAAGCGGAGCTGTTCGGTTACGCGCAAGGTGCCTTTACCGACGCGGCAGAGCGTCAACCTACAAAAAAGGTCCTGATTACCCATGAACCTCAGCTATCACAGCGACGAACGATAAGAATACAAGCTCACGTAGGGCTATGTATGCGATTACCGTTGCCAAATTTTCCTTGAACACCGTAATGACAAGACGCGATAGCGCCGTGGGAGCCTACCCGCAGGCGACCCCTTAGCCGTTGCTGCGCTAAAAAATAACAACATCGCCGGGAGCCCGGCTCCCACAAGACCCAGGCTCGCGACCGGATAGATAACACCGTAGGAGCCTGCCCGCAGGCGATCCCTTAGCCGTTGCTGCGCTAAAAAAACGATAAATGCCCAGCTAGCGAGACGCTATTTCAGCGCATCCTGGAACTCTTCCCAGCTAATACCGGCTTTGGCCATCTGCGCCCGCAGCTCCTTCTGGTGCCGCTCTCCGACACTGCGCTGGATTCGCTGACTGCGCTCTTCAATGCACTCCCGCACCCAGTCACGGGCGGTCTCAAGCTGGCGGGTGGCCAGAGTACGTGTCAGCGCACGAAGCTGGCTTAAATCTGTATTGTTTAGGGGGGACGGCATCAACGGATAACTTACAAAAAAGGATAAAAACAATATGGGGGCGAATCCCGAGAATCAAACCCTCAGCGAGGTAATGTTTGCAGCTAATACAAGTAAGTTTAGCGGAAACCCATGGGGCTCGCACAAATCTCTCCTCAACCCGCCGCGATTAAACGGGTGACCAAGGTGCAGTGACTGACGCCAGCGAGTAAGCACCGATCGGTTACCGGTAAGGATCCGGCTCAGCAGCAATAGTCGCTTAACATCGGCTTACGGTTAATAAATATCACCTGAGAATAAAACGCTGGCGCGGTACTGTCCTGCTGAGCACCTTCCTGCTGAACATTCGGATACAGTTCAATCCGGGTCAGCGAACCATAGTCCAGGCTCAATTGATGCCCCACCGCCACCGGCATCTTCAATAGCTGACACAGCAACGCACGAATCACCCCGCCATGGCTGACACAGAGGATATGCGTGTCCGCTTCCGCACCGCAAAACGCCGCTAGCCATCGCTGCACCTG
>SDWN01000445.1 GCA_004195305.1 Neptunomonas sp.
ATCATCAACATGTACCAGCGGGCGCGCGCGTCCAGCGAGCGCATCTTCGGGCTGATGAACGAGCCCTCCCGCATCGAGGAGAACCCGGACGCCGACGAGCTCGTCGTTGACGACGGCGGCGTCGTCTACGACGACGTGCGCTTCGGCTACGACGACGACGACGCCATCGTCGAGCACATCGACTTCCAGGTTGACGGCGGGGACACGCTGGCGCTCGTTGGCCCGACGGGCGCGGGGAAATCCACGGTACTGAAACTCCTGTTGCGGATGTACGACGTCGATGCGGGCGCGGTCCGTGTCGATGGCCAGGACATCTCCGGGGTGACGCTGCCCAGCCTGCGCCGGCACGTCGGCTACGTCAGCCAGGACACGTTCCTGTTCTACGGCACCGTCGAGGAGAACATCACGTACGGCACCTTCGACGCCGACCGCGAGGCCGTCGTGGACGCCGCGAAGGCCGCGGAAGCCCACGAGTTCATCCAGAACCTCCCGGACGGCTACGACACCGAGGTCGGGGAGCGCGGCGTGAAGCTCTCGGGTGGCCAGCGTCAGCGAATAGCCATTGCCCGGGCCCTGCTTAAGGATGCCCCGGTGTTGGTGCTGGATGAGGCCACCTCCGCGCTTGACTCCGAAGTCGAGGCCGCGATCCAGCAGAGCCTGTACCAGTTGATGCAGGGCAAGACCGTGATCGCCATCGCCCACCGCTTATCGACCATCGCCGCGATGGACCGGTTGATCGTACTGGACCAGGGCGAGATCGTGGAGCAGGGCACGCACCAGCAACTTATCACTAGCGGCGGTATCTACGCCCAGCTCTGGACCCATCAGACCGGTGGGTTTTTGGGGATGCATACAGACCAGGAGAGCGTTGAAACTGCATCGATGGACGCCGCGGCTGAACGGTGAAACCAAGCCTACAGGGACGCTGTTGTAGGTCGGTCTGAAATTGCTCCTGCATTTAAGACACTTTCCTCATCCCTGTGGGTCGGTTTTATTCCGCCTAGGGTGCTACCTATGTCAGGCTAAAGCCCGACCCACAAAATTCGCTATACATGTGCGGTTTGGTATTTATTCCGTCCTGGGTGCTACCTATGTCAGGCTAAAGCCCGACCCACAAAATTCGCTATACATGTGTGGTTTGGTATTTATTCCGACCTGGATGCTGCATGTGTCAGGCTGAAGCCCGACCCACAAAATCCGCTCTCATGCGTGGGTTGGATTCGGATTCCGGGTGTATGTGGGTCGGTCTGAAGTTGCTCCTGCGTTTAAGACACATCCCACATCCCACATCCCTATGGATCGGTTTCATTCCGACAACAGGCTGCCCGGCTGCTGCCTTGACCGAAAAGGCGAGCCTCGCTTACCGGTCAGCCGCTACCTGGGTCGACGTTAAGAGTCGGTAGAGCTGGTTGGCGATAGCGCTATTGATACGGTTGCGCAACCGCTGTTCGATCAGACCGGCCTGCTGAGCAGAGATTTTGACCGGCAAGCGCTGTTGCGCGATGACCGTGCCAGCGTTGTTGCTCAGGGTTAGCTGTAACGATCCTCGCAACCAAAACCAGCCCTGTCGCTGGGTGAGCGGCTCACGATCGACAGTGGCGCTCAGCTGCAGTTCACTACCGCTGAGCACGCGGGCGCCGATCTGACCGACGGCGTGCTGCAGCTGTGGCAGCCACTGGGCATCGGCGGCAAGCTGGAACCGCAGACCGGCCAGCTGATCACGAATCCTTTGCTCCAGCTCGGCGAGGCTGATCGGCGCCGTTATCTGCTTGGCACTTACGACCGACAGGTTACGATTTAACGGCGTACGTTGGCGCTGCAACTGCCTAGCCTGTTCCAACGCACTGATCCTCACCACGCTGTTGAGCTGCTCTTGAGCGGCATAGCGGGTAAGTCCGGATGTCTGCTGGTCGAGCTGGCCGATTTTCTGACGCAAGCGCTGCTCGGCACCGCTGCGTTCCAGTGCCACCAGTACCAAGTGCTGGTGCTTGTTCTGCCAGTACTCAACCGGGCTGGCACCTTCGATCAGCTGCTCTGTAGCGGCGATCAGCTGGCGGCTACTGACCTGCCTGTTGCTACTCTCTGACGCCTCTCCGGTCCCACTGCGGAACAGCGAAAAGTCACTGCTTTGCTCGCTAATATTGACCTCAAACACCCGCGCCAGAGCGGCCAACGCACGCTGCTCAGCGATCTCGCGACTGTCACCTTCGCCGACGGCGGTCAGGTAGCGGTTTGCCGGATAGTCATCGGCAACCCCTGTGCTCCATTGCGGCGATGTCGATGCAGTCGAACAGCCGAGCAGGCCAAAGAGCAGAGCCAAAATGATCAGACCGGTGCGCTTCATAACGGTATCCCTGTTGCTATCAGTTATATTAACCGGTGGGTTAATAGGAGACGCAAGGATGCGTCTATATTGGTCGAAGACCCATGCGAGCCCCAGAAAATCAAGCAGTTCCACGCAACTGCGGCAGGTTTTAAGGGCGACGGACAGATAGGTATGGAATCTATTTGACCATCAGGTCAATAGTTCAGCGGGGTGATATTACCGAAGCTATTGGCGATCAGAAGCTGGGTACCCCCGGCTTTGACCTCGATAATCTGCGGTGACTTGGTCATCGTAGCGGGGAGCAGATTCCAGCTACGGGTATCGGCCACTTCGGTCAGGATAGACACCAAGTCGGCAAATAAACCGAGCATTGGGTCTTTTTTTCGCGAATTTTTAACCAGCATGTGCTTGCTGGTTACACGGGCAAGGCTAAGCGCGATACGCTTGGGCTGACTGGCTTGCAACGCTTCCCGGGCCAAATTATCGACATCTTCCAGCAATTCGAGGCGGACCTGATCGTTGCCCAGCGCCAGGGTACTGGCTGTCAGCAGCGCTAACTGAGGGGGGTAAAACGGTTGTGAAATAGTGACATTGTGCTCCAGCGATGGCACATAGATGCTGATTCTACGCTGCTGCATGGCCGCCACCCGGCCGCTGAAGCACAGTACCAGGACCTCGCCGTAGTTGTCGGGTAACGTCGTGGAGGCGGACTGAAAGCGCTCGAGGTAGCCTTGGTGCTCACTGTCCAGCCCCAGCAACCGGCTGCTGTTCAGCAACCGCGCTTGCAGCGCCGCCGGCACTGCCTGCTGGCGCCGGGTCAAAAGTTGCTCGGCCTTGCGGTAGCTGATCATGGCGTCGGACTGCTCCTGGTTCAGCTCAAAAACCAGCCCGGCGACAAAACGCGCACTCGCCAACTGGGCATTATCGTCACCGATCTCGCGCATTCTAAGGTCGGACTGCAGCGTCTCCACCCTGGCGCTGGACAGATCGTTCAGGGCCAGGTAGTTGAGCGCCATCAGCGTATGCAGTAACACCCGCTCGCTCGGTGTGGCGCTGTAATCATTGAAGGTCTCGTTGAGGGTCGTGGAGATTAATCCCTCCGTCACGCTGAGCGCCTGGACCTGTTCGAGCGCAACTTTGGCCGCTTCCAGATCGAGATTGCTTTGAGAATAGTTACCCACAAGATGGTGCACCAACCCTTTATTGAGCAGGTACAGCGGCCGGTCTCGGTTGAAGGGCGTCTGTGACTCCAGTTCGGCCAGCGTATCGGCCAGCGAATGACTGTCGCGGTAGCGGCCGATGCTGGCGCTTTGCCACTGCTGCACCGCGCAGCCCTGGACCAGCAGTAGCAGCAGCACACTGGCCAACGCTCGGGTCAGCATGCGGGGTAGTATCAGAGGCAATGTCTGGGCCAGTGTTCGGGTCCGCATTCGGGGCAATGCCTGGGTCAGCGTACGAGTCAATGTTCGGATCGCGGGTCTGGTCAAGGCGCGAACAGCCGCAAGCAACGCGCTGTGACGGGGGCTAATAGCGCAACTTACTGTTCTCTATCAGCTTCTTGATCTTCTTCTGCCCCAGCCACACCTTGCGATTATCCTTCATGCTGATCAGCGTCAGGTCGACCTGGTAGTAGCGAACCTGATCGTCGGAGGCCACGTCGATAATGGTATTTATCTGTCCTTTAAGCATAAAGTCAGCGCCGGTTTCATTGCCGGCGGCATTGCGTGTCTGCTCGGTCGCGTTCAGATCCTGATCGATTCGCTCCTCCCGGATCTCGCTTCGCTCTTGGCTGGAGGCTACAAAGTTGACGCGCCCTGAGTTGATCAACGCGCGTTCCATATCGTTTACAAAGGTATTGATGTTGATATGTTCATGGCTGAGGTTGCGAACCCTGCCGACGATCAACGTCGGCGCCTGACCGGCGCGGGATTCATATTGAGCGATCCAGGGATGCGATAGCGCATCCTGAATCATCTCCTCGGCCACCAGGCGGGAATCGGTATCGTTCCAACTACCACTTAAATCCACAGTGTCATTCGGATTGAGCCGGGTCACCTGAGTACCGCAACCGGCGAGCAGGGACAGAGTGAAGAGCACAGTCAGCCAGCGCATCATCAGTAAGTTTCCTTTATTAACTGTTTAAATTTTTTGTCGGCATGGTCGGTGATATATTTCTGCAGTTCAGTCGATAGCGCGGATGAGGTCGACAGCAGTTTTTCCAGCTGTTGCATGTCCAGCTCGGCAAACGCGTACAGGTTGCCGCTATCCGGGTCTAACCAGCGCGCAATAATACGTGCACCGGACAGCGCGGTACGGGTCGAACTCTTCAGCGCTTGTTCGACCGAGGCACTGTTCTGGGTGCCCGAACTGGCGCTGTAATCGGTGATGGCACTGTCGACATAGGTGGACAAAATCCGCGCTATCTCGGTTCTCGCCCGGTTATCGGCGGTACTGCGCTGCAACGAGGGATCGTTCATAGTGGCGGCCATGCCGACGCCTTGCAGCAGACGGCCCTCGTCATTATCTACCGCCTGGGTGCCAATATTGACCCAATCGGGCGCATCGGACAGCCCCAGATCGCTTTCGAGGGTTCGCTGCGAGGAGCAGCCCGCCAGCAAGATCACTCCCAGCAATAGCGCAAACCCAGCGGGTAGCCGTTTTAGTTGTCTCATGTTGTCCTCCTAGGACAGATGCCATTAGCTGAGTACAAATCTATATCTATATTAGCGACTATGCGGTCCTGATGTTTTAGGTTAGCGATAATAACTCAACTCGCTAACCCTGTTTGAGGGTAATACGGCCTTATTTAAGCAGATAACAAAAAAGTGGCGCGGCCCCACCGACACAACGCCGCGCAAGTCGGTTAACGATCCGGGTCAAAGATCGGCTCAAAACCTGTTAAAGTGTTGCCAATAACTTGGCAGTGAGTCGTGGTGACACAACTGCAGTTCAGATCAGAGCATGCTTGTGGAAAATAACGATATCTTGCGCCGTATTCGCTACACCTTTGATTTCAGCGATTCAAAAATGATCGCTGTGTTTTCCATGGCGGATCAAGAGGTTACGCGTGAACAGATCAGCGACTGGCTGAAAAAAGAGGAAGATCCGGCTTATAAAAAGTTCAGCGACACCCGCTTGGCGGTGTTTTTGAATGGCTTGATTAACGATAAGCGCGGTAAGCGTGAGGGCGCTCAGCCACTGCCCGAGACCCGCCTGAACAATAACCTGATCTTCAATAAGTTAAAGATCGCCCTGAACTTGAAGGCCGAGGATATCCTGGCGATTCTGACGCTGGCGGAGTTTCCGATCGGCAAGCACGAGCTGAGTGCGTTCTTCCGCAAAGAGGGGCATAAACACTACCGCGAGTGCAAAGACCAGGTGCTGCGTAATTTCTTGAAAGGGCTGCAGCTCAAATATCGCCCGGATCCGCAGTAGCCGGGTCACCCAGATCGCGCTGCCGTCGGTAGCAGCGCGGCTGTTCGTTGTAGAGATCTGCGGGTTGTTGCAACAATGCGCTGGCTTTTAAAGCCGGTACTTTGTTGTTAACGCCCGGTTTTTTTGGGCTATGTAAGAATTAGCTGTTGCAGGCGGATAGCACGAAGCGCGTACCCGCAGGGTGGTTTCGTCGGGGCCGCCTAGGATTCTTAAGGATATGGCGGCGCCTATCCTTAAGGTGCCCGAGAGGACGCAAAAGTCGACCTGATTACCCACAAAGCTCAGCCAAAATGCAGCCGATCTATTCTTTCTGCATAAACCACCAACCCCTGCTGCCTCCTTTGTGGGTCGGGCTTCAGCCTGACATAGGCAGCATCCATGGCGAAATAAAATAGCCCAATCCACACATGCATATCGGATTTCATGACCTGCATTATTTCTGTCTCTTATACACATCT
>SDWN01000677.1 GCA_004195305.1 Neptunomonas sp.
AAATTTCAGACCGACCCGCAAAATCCGTGATTCATTCGGGGATTGGCATGTGTTCCAGCATGGGTGCGGCATGCGTCAGGCTGAAGCCCGACCCACAAACCCCGCAGGCTGGCGTTGTTGGTTTATGTGGGTTGGAATTCATTCCAACAGAACCCTCAAGCACTACCTAGGTCGGGCTGAAACACCACACTGCCCACTACAAAATCCGCTATTCATGTGTGGATTGGGATTTGTGCAGATCAGGGTGCTACCTATGTCAGGCTGAAGCCCGACCCACAGGGATGTGGGAAGTGTCTTAAATGCAGGAGCAATTTCAGACCGACCCACAAAACCCGATATTCAGGCGTGGGTTGAAATCAATCGACGGTTGGGTTGGTTAATTTTGCTGATATAATCTGCGCCTCTGTTATCAGGCTCCGAGTTACCCCATGATCCCAAGACTTGCCGCATCCAACCCCGTTCAGGCGCGTTACCTGGCCTTTATCAACGCTCTGGAAAAACAGGGTTTTAGCGGTGATCTCAATCCCGATTATGGCAACCGGGTGGCGCTGGCGACCGACAACAGTATCTATCAGCTACTGCCGCAGGGGGTGATCTACCCGCGCAACATGGCCGACCTGGTGCTCATAGCCCGCCTGAGCAGTCAGC
The DNA here is from genome assembly GCA_004195305.1 of Neptunomonas sp. GTDB lineage: Bacteria > Pseudomonadota > Gammaproteobacteria > Pseudomonadales > Balneatricaceae > Motiliproteus. Next base: position 649 of record SDWN01000677.1, read on the forward strand.
GCGAGTTTGAACAGATCGTACTCAGCCCGCGCGGGGGCGGCACAGGCACCAACGGCCAATCGCTGAGCGACGGTCTGATCGTCGATCTGTCCAAGCATATGAATGCGATCCTGGAGATCAATGCCGAGGAGCGCTGGGTGCGGGTGCAAACCGGGGTGGTCAAGGATCAGCTCAACGCCGCGCTCAAGCCCTACGGGCTGTTTTTCGCCCCGGAGCTGTCGACCAGCAACCGCGCCACCCTCGGCGGTATGATCAATACCGATGCCAGCGGCCAGGGCTCCTGCCTGTACGGTAAAACCCGTGATCACGTGTTGGAGCTAAATTCGGTACTGCTCGATGGCAGCTGCTGGCACTCTCAGCCGATCGATGCCGCGACACTGGCCGAGATCCAGCAGCGCGATGACCGGGTCGGCGAACTGCATCGCCTGGCCGATCAGATTCAACTGGATAACGCCGCGCTGATCGAGACCCGCTTCCCCAAGCTTAATCGCTGCCTGACCGGTTATGATCTGGCTCATCTGCGCGACTCGCAGGGCCGCTTCAATCTCAATTCATTGCTCTGCGGCAGCGAGGGCACCCTGGCGTTTATCGCCGAGGCCAAGCTAAACGTGCTGCCGATCCCCAACTGTTCGGCGCTGATCAACCTCCAGTACGACAGTTTCAATGATGCCCTGCGCGACGCCCAGGAGCTGATGCTGGCTGCGCCCGCCTCGATCGAAACCATCGATTCCAAGGTGCTCAATCTGGCGATGGCCGATATCGTCTGGGATAGTGTCAGCGCCTATTTCCCGACATCGGCCGAGCGCAGCATTCAGGGGATCAATCTGGTCGAATTTATTGCGGCGGATGAGGCGTCTCTCACGCAGCAGGTACAGCAGCTGACCGATCGCCTCGCTGCCACCCAGGGTCAATCCGGCAAGAGTTTTGCCTACACCCTGACTTACGGCCAGACCGAGATCAACAAGATCTGGGCGATGCGCAAAAAATCGGTCGGTTTGCTGGGTAATGCCCAGGGCGATGCGCGCCCAATCCCCTTTGTCGAAGACACCGCAGTGCCGCCGGAGAATCTGGCCGATTACATCGTTGAGTTTCGCGCCCTGCTGGATGGCCTGGGACTACAGTACGGCATGTTTGGTCACGTCGATGCCGGGGTGCTGCACGTGCGCCCGGCAATCGATATGAAAGACCCGCTGCAGGAGGAACTGATCCGCACCGTCACCGACCAGGTGGTGGCACTCACGACCAAGTACAACGGCCTGCTGTGGGGCGAGCACGGTAAGGGGATCCGCTCAGAATACGCGCCGGCGCAGTTTGGCCCCGAGCTGTACCACTGCATGCAACAGCTGAAAGCGGCCTTCGATCCGCGTAACCAATTGAATCCAGGAAAGATCTGCACCCCGCTCGACAGTGCAGCCCAGCTCTACCGTATCGACGGCGTACCGACCCGGGGCCAGCACGACCGGCAAATTCCGGTCGCGGTACGGGAGCAGTTCGACAGTGCGATGACCTGCAACGGTAACGGCGCCTGCTATAACTACGACCCCGACGACGCCATGTGTCCGTCATGGAAGGGCACCCGGCAGCGCATCCACTCCCCCAAGGGGCGCGCCGCGCTGGTGCGCGAATGGCTGCGCCTGCTGAGCAACAATGGCAGCAACACCAAGACCGAGAGCCGCAAGCTCAAACTGAGCCCGGCATGGCGTAACCTGCCCGCCAGAATCCGCAACAGCTGGAGTAAGCGCCAGGGTGAGTACGATTTTTCGCACGAAGTGTACGCGGCCATGCAGGGCTGCCTGGCCTGCAAATCCTGCGTGTCCCAGTGCCCGATCAAGGTTAATGTACCCGAGTTCCGGTCCGAGTTTCTGTCGTTGTACCACAGCCGCTATCTGCGGCCGCTGAAGGACTACATGGTCGGCAGCCTGGAGTTTATCATCCCCTGGCTGGCTCGCTGGCCCGCACCCTATAACTGGGCGATGACCAATGCGACCACCCGAGGTCTGCTGCAGAAACACCTAGGCATGGTCGACAGCCCGCCGATCTGCAGCCATTCACTGAAACAGGGGCTGGACCGCCTGGAAATTCCCTGGGCGAACACGGCCGCACTGCAACAGCTGTCGCCCGAGCGCCGTGAACGCGCGGTGATTCTGGTTCAGGATGCGTTTACCAGCTATTTTGAAACCCCGCTGGTGGTCGAATGCTGCGAACTGTTGCGCCGCCTCGGCTTCGAGGTGTTCGTCGCCCCGTTCAGCCCCAACGGCAAGCCGCTGCATGTGCACGGCTTCCTGACCCAGTTCGAGCGCACTGCGCGCGCCAGTGCCGAACGTTTGCAGGCGTTGGCACAATGTGGCGTTCCGCTGGTGGGGATCGACCCGTCGATGACCCTGAGTTACCGTCAAGAATACGCCAAGACCCTGCCGGAGATGGAGCTGCCCCAAGTTCAACTGCTGCAGGAGTGGCTGGTTAGTCAGCAAACCCGGCTGCAGGCGCTGGATCTCAACCTACCCAAACAACAGTTCCAGCTGCTGGCCCATTGCACCGAACGAACCAACGCCCCCGGCTCTGTGGCGCAGTGGCAGCAGGTGTTTAGCGCGCTGGGGCTGGAGTTGGCGCACCAGAATCTGGGCTGTTGCGGCATGGCCGGGACCTATGGCCATGAAGCGGCGAATCAACAGACCTCAAAGACGATCTACAGTCAGAGCTGGGGACCGAAAATCGCACAGATCACGCAACAGCCGTCTGCTAATGACGCGGCCACGACGCTGGTGGCGACGGGCTATTCGTGCCGGAGTCAGGTTAAGCGGATCGATCAACAGCAATTGGGCCATCCGCTGCAAGGGTTACTGGCGGCGATCCGCAGCGCTGACGCGACTGATTACGCGCACCACGTTTCTACGACAGGCTCCTAGGCCGGTTCTGCGCTGCCTGCACGCGGCTGCAGCTCGATCCCCAACGCAGTCCTGCTCTGTGGCAACGTCAAGCCAACAGGATCTAGGCGGGTTCTACGCTGCCTGCACGCGGCTGTAGCTCGATCCCCAACGCAGTCCTGCTCTG
>SDWN01000685.1 GCA_004195305.1 Neptunomonas sp.
CTTTAAAGTCACTGATTCAGGTATTCATTTTCTCGGTCAGCCGGGGTTAAGTCGCCTGCTGGACGAACGGATCAACCAAGCAATCGAGGAGCAACGCTGATGCACCTCCAGACGATATTCATCTACCGGAAGAGATCGCCTACGAGCCCCACGAGTTGCGGAAAGGGCTCTTTATGGCCGAGAAAGAGCCGAAGTACTGCGGACCGGAATTCATTCCGATATAGCTCAGGCTGATACCGACATCCACCCCGACGGCCCTTCTGCAACAGCAGTCTTATAAGGCTTACGATAATTATGGGTTTTCAGGTCAGGACTGGTTCTAAATTTGGCAGTCGCCAACCAAGAACACTCTTACATCAACATTCAAACGGGTACTAAACCTTATTGTAGAATCACCCGCCACCCTCCACGCGATGTCATCATCCAACTCGGAACGCTATTGCTGTCCAGCGGATTAGTCCCCGCTGCAAACTCATCACCGTCAGATGCACCGTCTAAATCACTGTCTTTCAACGCCGGATCGGTCCCGAACAAAAATTCCTGATAGTTGCTAAGAGCATCGCCATCACTATCTAGCGAGGCGTCTCCAGCATCGAGAGGGTTGAGACCGTTAGCCTGCTCAAAAGCGTCAGGCATACCATCATTATCGTCATCCAGATCAGCAGTATCGAAAATACCGTCGCCATCGGTGTCCATACCCAAAGGCGTCGTGTCATGCACATCAGCCAGCCCATCAGCATCGCTGTCTGGCAAGGCCGACAATGGATCCGACTGGCGGACATCGCCATTGTCACCCACGGTAATCAGGGTGCTATTAAAAAATACCGCGTCTCGTCGATCAGGCAGATCGCCTCTCTCGAGCCTTACCCAGCTGGTACCATTGATAGAAAGTAAATCGATATCGGCACCACTGCCAAGGTCAGTGCCCGCCGCAAAATATACACCTTGACCATAACTCATGGCAGGTGTCTGCTCATCATTAGATCTCTGCATATTAAAACTAAAGCCAAGATCTACAGAATGCCTAAGTCCTGCATACCAACCACTGGCGATAAATTTATCATTTAAGAATTCGATATCATAAAAACTCATCGACCCGCTTAACCCTGAACCTGCAGTCGCATCATTCCATGAGATGCCTTGATCCGCTGACTGACGGACAATACTCTCATTAAAAGCTCCGACGGCTACAAATGTATTGTTACCAAACGCGATATCGTTTAAATCCTTGATGGTGTCAGTGATAATACGAGCCCAGTTAACGCCATTGATGGAGCGCAGCAATACACCGTTTTTACCCACCGCTATTAGAGTTGTTCCGTCGCTGGCTATTGCATTTAACTCAGTACCCGCATCGCCTTGATATGTTTTTTCCCAACTCACGCCATTTAACGATGTGAAAATAACCCCGACCCAACTGGAAATGGAAAAGTCATAATCTGTGCCCACCAGCACCCACTGTAGACCGTCATAAATAATATTCTGTGGTCGAACATTGATCCCGATTTTAGGGTTGACTTCAAACCAGCTTACGCCATCTTCAGATTTGAGAATTTGACCACGAAGGGTGCTGGCCAGAAGATATCCGTCACCCTTTGCAACCGTTACTATGTTTTCTATCGTGCCTGATGAGCGAGTCTGCCAATGCGTGAGCGGATCATCCACCTCCAGGGTGATATTTGTAGTCGCTTGCCCTCCTTTGCCATCGGTGACGGTTAATTGAACTTGGTAGACCCCTCCCGCTGGCCATATTTTGATGACACTGTCAGAGTTTGGAGTAAACACACCATCACCAAAATCCCAGGAATAGCTCAATGGATCACCGTCAGGATCCTGAGCATCGGCGCTAAAGGCATAGGCCGTTCGGGCCTGCAAAGCAGTGGGGGCTATGATACTGGCGACCGGTGCCTGGTTGCTGCTGAAGTCGCCCATATTAACCTGCACCTCAATCCAGGCATCGGCTCCCTCTCCTCCCGATTGAGTGGGGGTAATGTAGATACCGGACTCCGGGTCAATATAGGTTTGCCCCATAAACACGCTGGCATCCTCTCTGCCATTAGCCGAACCGGGGGTTGAGTCAACCAGCCAACTTTTGGTTTCACCCGCACGCTGCCACAGTAGATAGACACCGTTTTGCAACCAGGCGTTATCCACAATATTGCGTCGATAGCCCAGCCAATAATATTCATCCGGGCCGAGCGGAATACGCAACGCCTGAACCCCTGCCCCCTGTACATGGTCAAATCGGTTGATTCGATAGGTGCCCGAGGAGGTAACGCTCTGCCATTGGGTCGGTTCAAGCCAGTTAAGACGACTCTTGGCCTGCATATGGAAATGCCCGTCACCGGTATATTCACGCCCCATGACATCAAAACTGTCGCCGTATTCATCACTACTGCCTGGCCCGACCGAAAACGAGTCTCCGGCATCCCAAAAGCTGGCGTGCCACAGGCCGTAATTGTGACCAAATTCATGCACTATCGTGGCTGTCGATGGCACGCCCTGTAACCAATGCCGAGAACCCCCTATCGATGCCATGCCAGACCAACTGAAACCTATGCCTGCAAACTGGACACCCACGATATCGTAGCCATTCAGATCTACTCCTGATGCCTGCACATTAAACGCGGCCACGGCATCATCGTAGAGCTGGGAGATATTTCCATCTCCTTGAGCATTGGGTCCGTAGAAACTACTCGGCTGTGGAAGCCTGATGACCAGCTCACTGACCCCGGCATCAATCCAGGTTTTCCCGTATGAATAGTCACGAATACGACCCGAGACCGTTCCATTGAGCTGCGTAAGCAAGTCACTCTGGCTGATAGTTTCACCCGGCAGATCTGAAAAATCCGCCCGGATAAAAAGCACCTTTTTGGGGCTTTCGGTCCAGCTGCTGGCCATTGCCTGAGCCATCGTCGTCGCCAGTTTTAGGTTAAACCCCGCCGTGCCGCTGTCAGCATTGGCGGCAAACTCCAGAAACAGCAACTGGGAACCGGTTTTAGGTCCGGACAGCTTCTCCAGCGCCAGCAACTGCTGGTTCAACCGGTCGAGATTCTCTGCACTGCTAAAGTAAAAAACACGTCCTCCCGCAACTGCCACGACAGGGCTACCTAGAATCGCCTCTCCCGTCAAAAAGTCATGATATTGTTGCGATTCAAGACGATCCAGATTTCCCTCTGCCCAACGGATATCTGCCCCATTAATACGCTGCAAGGGCGCATCATAGGCGACCGCCTCATCGCCTAGACGAATCCCCTGAATCGGCAATCCCTGCTTGCTGGTTAATGTTTGGCGATTGCCGTAAACAGAGAGTTCAACGGGTGAGAGAGGGTCTTCCGGTAGATAGAGCAGCGAAGTAACTGTATCGGTAGCAGTGATATCCTCCTGGGGCAACACCACCAGATCAGCCCGCTGGGTGAAGGGGGCCTCGGTAAGCGCACGTATGGAGGCAGGCAACTGCGCGTACTGAGCATAAGAGACAGCCAAACTCAGCGCCTCTCGCGGAGAAGTGCGGATCAGCCGCTGCATCAGGGGTTGGCGTTGCTGGGCCAGCTCGAGACCTTCATCGAGCATAGCCGCCTGCTCTCCGGCATCAGCCAGCTGATACCGCTCCAACCAGTCAGAAAACACCTTGAAAAAACCAAGGATGCTGTCTCTTATACACATCT
>SDWN01000686.1 GCA_004195305.1 Neptunomonas sp.
GCCACACAAAAGCCACAACGATCAGCAGACCGAGGGCCCCTATCCCTTTATACATACCAAATCTCTACTAGCGCGGTTAAGCCAGGTTAATTGCATTCATCAAGTGAAGCTGATAACTACGCGCATCATGGCTGTGATTGCAAAATTACCCGCCAACCGCTACGTGATGGCATCATCCAGCTGGGGATGCTTTGGCTATCCAGTGGATCAGTACCCGCAACCACTTCATCCTCATCCGAAGCACCATCAGCATCGCTGTCCTTTAGCGCCGGGTCAGTCCCTAAAAGGAACTCTTGATAGTTGCTTAGTCCATCAGCGTCGTTATCGAGCAGAGCATCAGCCGAATTTTGTGGGTCTAGGTTGTTTGCGAGCTCGTAGATATCTGGAAGGCCATCATTATCACTATCGGTAGCGGGATCCGGGGCAAGACCAGTCCCAACGGGTATAGACCACAGTTCTGTTCCTATATCGTAATCATTCCGTGTCATATAAAGTGTATTCGAAGTGCGACCTGCGAGTGATGAGATCCAAAAGTCGTCTAAATTAGCCAGTAAGGTAGCCTCATCACTCCCGTCAACTAAAGACAGCACCCCCCTTGTCGGCCCGTTCGCTGAATAGAAATATGCGATTAATTCATCTGTCGTTTGCATGACTTTCAGTTGACTGCTGGAAAACTCACTATCACCAAGATTAATAGCGGAAATGGCGCCATCACTTTGAACCCTTTTAATCATACGGTCATAACACGTAATGAATTTACTTTGACCAAGAGAATAAACCCCTGTATTCACAAAACATTCCCATTCTAATTGAGAGGTATGTTTAGACACTTCTAGATCAGTCATATTTAATGACCAAAGTTCACGAACACCGTTATTAACCACGAAAAACAATACACCGTTATCTATTCTAATAACCTTGCCATTTCCATAATAATCAAAACAGGTTAAGCCACATAGCGATTTAAGTTCAGCAACAGCCCCAGTTGACTCTACCACTAAATTAATCTCTGAAGGATAAGAGCTACCATCATTTGACTCAATCACATAGCCTCCCGTGGCTGATTGTATATATCCAGCAGAAACACCATCTACAACCTTAATAATTGAAGCAGATTGCCCGTTGGAAAAGGCCTTCCAAAGTTCTTGCACACCAGTAGAAGAATTATTACGGTTGAAATACACATCTCCATCGTCACTTAAGAAAACAGGATCATAATTATAATATATTTGTCCTTCAATATTTGAAAAAATAGATTTTGAAGCCGTCACGCCATCAGTATAGCGAAGTTGATACCCACCGGGATAATTATAGACAACATAAAACGCACCGCCATCCTGCATATAAAAGCCTGATGTCATATCCCCATCAATATCGGCAAACAACTCGACGGACTCTGTTTCAATATTTATCTTCCATATACGATCCCCAGAATAGCCATCTTCAAGCGTGATAAAAACATCCCCGTTAATTTCACCTAGTAACCTGGCATCATAGACGGAATATGGCAAATCACATCCTGCGTCATAATCAAAATGTTTAATCGTTCGATAGCCAGGCACTCCGTCCTCAACCACGACAAACCGAAGACTCCGTTCACTCTCTTGAACGGCAAATATTCCCTT
>SDWN01000213.1 GCA_004195305.1 Neptunomonas sp.
GCCGACGGCTTTAAGCTGGGCGACAAGGTCAAAGGCAAAGTGCTACACGCCAAGTACAGTCGCTATATGCAGAAAGTGGCGACAGAGGATGCGCAGCTGATCGAGGCTCTGGCCGACCAAGGCTGCCGCTTCACTCATCACAGCTCCATCGCCCCCACAGGCACCATCTCCCTGTCGGTCGGCAACAACGCCAGTAACGGCATCGAGCCCAGCTTTGCTCACCACTATGCCCGTAACATCATCCGTGAAGGCAAGAAGAGCAAAGAGAAGGTCGATGTATTCTCCTATGAGCTGCTGGCCTATCGCGAATTGATCAACACTAAAGCGATGCCCTACAGCGACAAGGCCGACGAAAAACTGCCCGATTATTTCATCACCGCCGAAGATATCACCCCGCAGCAGCACGTAGATGTCCAAGCCGCTGCACAGAAATGGATCGACTCCTCCATCTCTAAAACGGCCAACGTACCCACCGATTATCCGTACGATGACTTCAAGAGCATCTATCTCTACGCCTACGATCAGGGGCTGAAGGGTTGCACCACCTTCCGCTTCAACCCAGAAGCCTTCCAAGGCGTTCTGGTCAAAGAACAGGATCTGGAAAAAACCACCTACCAATTCACTCTGCAAGATGGCAGCACGGTCGACTTCAAGGGTAACGACGAGATCGAGTATGACGGCGAGATCCACACCGCCGCTAACCTCTTCGACGCCCTTAAAGAAGGCTACTACGGCAAGTTCTGATATCGCCAACTGACAGAGACAGGAACAGCAACATGGCTACAAAAATCGAACAGAAGATCGTCGGCTTTAAGGTCGTTAGCGCCGAAGAAAAAGCGCAACAGGCCCAGCAGGCGATTGAAGATGCGAAGACCTCACTGGAGCGGGTACACGAAGACCTGGCCAGACCCGATTTTTTAATGGGCTCGACCTACAAAATTAAAACCCCGATGTCCGAGCATGCACTCTACATTACCATCAACGACATGGTGCTCAACCAGGATACCGAGCACGAACAGCGCCACCCCTACGAGATGTTCATCAACTCCAAGAACATGGAGCAGTTCCAGTGGGTGGTTGCCCTGACCCGGGTTATCTCGGCCGTGTTCCGCAAAGGCGGCGACGTCACCTTTATGGTGGAAGAACTCAAGGCGGTATTTGATCCTAAAGGGGGTTACTTCAAAAAAGGCGGTAAATTCATGCCCTCACTGGTGGCAGAGATCGGTGAAGCGATTGAGCACCACCTTAAGCTGATCGGTTTGATGGACAATGACCAACTTGACGAGCACCAGAAGGCGCTGATCGAAAGCAAGCGTAAAGAATACGAACAGCGCAGCAGCGCAGCAACCAACGACAACGATAGCAGCGGCAGCTTTCCCGCCGACGCTCAATTGTGTGCCAAGTGCAATGTGAAAGCTGCGATCCTGATGGACGGCTGCTTCACCTGCCTTAACTGCGGTGACTCCAAGTGCGGCTAGTTGCACGCGGTTAAATGGCTCTTTGTAGCTGTAAATGTGCAGTATGTTTGCTTTTGACAGCCTAGCCACAATGCGGGTTTAGGTCTTTTTTTTTTCACATAAGCTGCTTTTTGATAAAAAGCCAGAAGCCTGTCTTCTGGCTTTTTTTGTTCAAAACAATAGCCTCTTATTGGCTAAAGCTGTTAATCAGCATGCAGAATTGACCAGTATCTGCGTCGAAACTTGACCCGTGCCAAATTGAACAAATCCTTCATCCATGGGGTTTGGAAAGCAGATATGGGTGGTCAATATTGGACGCTGACGTGGTTAATGGAACCTGCTGGTCAACAGGTAGGCCGCCATATCGGCAATCGAGTAGTCGTCAGCGATCCAGTCACGACTCTCCAGGCGCTTGTTGAAAACCGACGGCTATTTTTGCCAAGCAAACTTCTTAAACGGAGCATCTACAGGGGTGTCCGCGAAGTGATTGACGTAGTTACTCATCACTTTTTGTGCCATTCCTAAGGTGATCTCCAGCAGCTGTTGCTGGCCGTAGCCTGCAGCATAAAAGCTCGCAATTTCAGCATCTGATAGCCGACCGCGATTACGCAACATAGCGAGGGTGGTTTCGTGCAGCGCTTGTAGTTTGGCGGTCGGCATTGCAGTCCCGTTTCTGAGGGCTTCGGTTAAGGCTGGATCAACCTTCATCATATGAGCAATGCCAGTATGGGCCGGAACACAGTAGTGGCATTCATGCTCGACGTTGATGGTTTGCCATACCACAGTCAGTTCTTCGGCATCAAACGAGGTGTCTTGAAACATCCCATGAAGCAGTTGGTAGCCTTCGAGCACAGCAGGGGCTTCGGCCATAACGCTGTGCAGACCTGGAATCATGCCGAAGGCTTTAAGTGATTTCTCAAGCAACGGCTTGCTCTTTTCTGGGGCGGATTCCAAGGTGTGAAATTTAAAAGAAGTCATAATATCTCCAGCGTAAGCGCCAAATAGCATTCGGCTACAGGGGGGTATGAAAATGCACTTTAGCTGGTACTGAACGATCGTTCAAGCTACGATTGAACAATCGTTCAAGAAGGGCTCAATAGTGAGTACGACAAAACATAATCGTCTGGATGCGATCCACAAAGCTACCGACCTTTTTTGGCAAAAAGGCTTCCATGCAACCTCCATGCGTAATATTCAGCAAGCTATCGATATGCGTCCGGGGAGTATTTACGCCAGCTTTGGCAGCAAGGAAGGGTTGTTCAAAGAGACACTGCAAGACTACGCAAGCGCAAGCCAGACCCGTCTGAATGCATGTGTCGAGGCTTCATCATCGCCGCTTGAGGGGTTAAAGCTGTTTATCAGGGATTCGGTGATCGGCTGCCGCGAGTCTGCCCCCAGCGGCATGTGCATGCTGGTTAAGACAATATCTGAACTGACCCATGAGAATGCCGACCTGCTAGCTGAAGCGAAGCGGTTGTTGGGGAGTGTCGAGGCCGCGTTTACCGCCATACTGGTGCAAGCCCAAGAGCGCGGAGAACTAGATCGTTCAAAAGCTCCCGAGCGTGTGGCGCGTTATCTGCAAGTGCAGCTGATGGGTCTGCGGGCTTATGCCCGTGCCAATGAAGGTGACGACCAGATCAATGAGCTGGTTGAGGATGTGTTCGACAACTTGCGCTGATATATATCGAAGTTTATTTCAGGCTGTTCGTCTATCTATGTCTGCTTCGTCGATATTCCAGAATTACCGTACTGCTGCAGAGGGCACCGGACTTCCCCCAGCCTTCTACGGGGTGCTGGGGTCGCCCCAGTACCGTTTTATCGGCCAAGCTCCGAACTCGATTTAGCTTGAGATTTTATGCCGTCCCGTTACCATCCTCTTTTGCTGTATTCACATGACGGTATCAACGGATGAAAATATACCTGGCGGGCCCCCTGGGATTTTCCGAGGCGGGGCGAAGCTTTCATAACGGCGTGTTGATGCCTTCGCTTCTCGATAGGGGCCACGAGCTGCTGGACCCCTGGCAACTCAACGATACGCCCGAACTGCAAGCGGCGCTGGCCATTGCTGACTTGAACGAGCAGCGCCGGCAGCTGGGTCAACGCCGCTATCTGGCGCTGGGATTCGGCGGCGCAACCATGTTTGCGCTGGCCATTCCCCTGGTCAATTTTCTGGTCATTCCAGCCGCGGTGGCCGGCGCCACCATCCTGTGGGTCGAGCGCCTGTTGCGCG
>SDWN01000214.1 GCA_004195305.1 Neptunomonas sp.
CCCTAAACGGCACCGGTAGCGAGCTATTAACCTGGCGGACAAATAGGTTCCATACCTATCTGTCCGTCGCCCCTGCTCTTTCCCCAAAAAAGGCTGCCGCAGTTGCGTGGAACTGCTTGATTTTCTAGCAGCCTGTCGGACTTGACCGGTGGTAGCGAGGGGAATACCGATTTGAGACAGTTTTCAAACTCTTTCCTGATTACCCACAAAGTTCAGCCAGCTCCCAGTGCCTAAACAGGGTTCTCAGCCCTATCGCTACCGCTACACCGACAGCTAGGCTGTTTCATACAACACCGCCTAGAGTGTCAACAGAAAATAATGCAGGTCATGAAATCCGATATGCATGTGTGGATTGGGCTATTTTATTTCGACATGGGTGCTGCCTGACAAAACCCTCAGAAACCACCCATTTCGGGACGCTATACCCATCCACAAACCCCGCCATTCATGCAGATTAGTTATTATACCGACCAGAGTGCTACCCATGTCAGGCTGAAGCCGATTCACAAAAAATGCATGCTTGGGTTGTTGGTTTATGCAGAAAGAATAGATCAGCTGCATCGTGGCTGAGCTTTGTGGGTAATCAGGTAAATCCAGCCCAACTCGAAACTACCCCGGCGGGTCTTTGCATTATAGCGGGTCAGTGCCGTGAGGACCTGATCGTGGGCACGATAAGCAACGCTTAACCGGTAGTGACCCAGGTAATCGGTAATATCGGGATTGTCATCATCTTTGCGGGATTCTGGAATCCTCGAGCCCCTGGCATTGTACCCGAGGCAGCAGCCAGCGCCGTTAATGCGTTCGACGACCAGGGCCGTGCCGCGACTGACAGCCGACGATCAGAAACGGCTTACTTCAACCAGCCCTGCAGCAACGCCAGCGGTTGTTCGGACAAAGCCATAAATCCGCCCGCCAACAAGACCCCTACAGCCAGGACGATCCAAGCCAAGCGCTGATTACCGGGGCCGGGGGTCCGCTCTTTCTCTTTAGGTTTAACCTTGAGCTGCTCATCCTCTGGCTTGCGGTGCTCGCCCCGGAACATACCCGTCCAGCCCGGCTCGATCTGAGCACGTCCCTGTTTGATAAGAACCAACTGCGACAGGTCATCCAGTTTTTTACGGAACTGCGACTCCAACCGATCAAGGCTTAGCCCCTGAACGATGTGCTGATAACTCTCGGAAATATCGGTATGCGAGGGCCTGACCGGATTATCAAACAGATATTGCGAACTAAACCGGTAAGCATCAAGCTGCGCACCGCTGAGCTGATCGCCCCCTAGCTCCGAGGACTGAGCCAATCGGTCGGTGAGCATAGATAGCTGCCGGTGATACGCCAAACCTAAACCGTAAAGCGCCAGCGAACGACTGAAATCAACCTCACTCTTACCGCCGAAGATATAGCCTCTACGGTAATTCATGACCCAGCCATCGCCAAGATACTTACGCGTCACCCCCTCAAGGCTGGGCTCTGCATTACCGGTGGCGATGCTCAGATTATTGAGAAACTCCTGTTTCTGCAGTCCTCGTGGCAACCAGAGCGCCTGATGCAGGTACTCGCTGTAGTAAAAAGGTTCATCAACGCCCAACAACTTGGCCAGCTGTGCATGACAGTGCTTCTCCAGGTTCTTGCGCCCGCCATGGCTAAGATCCTTGAGCACAACCAGGACATCAGTCTGAAACGGTTTATTAAAAAAACTAAAACCGTACACCGTGCTATCGGGGAAGCTCATTTTTGCAAAACGACTGCTGCTATTGAGGCTTTCGTACAGAGGCGCCAGCTTTTGCACCTGGAGCTGCATACCGTAGTTCTGCGGTGTCGTGGCTTTGCTGCTATCGAGAAGAAAAAACAGTGCAACCTTGGTGTTCATATACCCCAGCCCCTTATATACCCCTAACAACCTGTCGGACTTAACCTTGATTGATTATCTGACCAAGACTAACCCAACCTATGATTTTCACAAGTATACAAGCAATTTTGCTGATGAATCTCAAGGTATTGCAACTCTTAGACAATACCAGCCATTCATGCGTGAGCTCCATCATTAAATGCAAACGCTCCCGCGCCGCCTCAGCAACAGCAACAGCAACAGCAGTGCCTAGATCAAACCCCTAACGATCCGCTATGCTGAGGACCTCTGTCGATAGCCAGGAGCCAGGCGTTGATCACCGACCCGCTATTTTATCTCGTCGCCGTTCCTGCGGTGTTGCTGGTCGGTATCTCCAAAGGCGGCCTTGGCGGAGGTCTCGGGCTTGTCGCAGTGCCGCTGCTGGCGTTGGCCGTGAGCCCTTATCAGGCGGCTGCGATCTTACTGCCGATACTTTGTGTGATGGACCTGATCAGCCTGTGGGGTTTTCGCGGCCGTTATGACAGCAACAACCTGAAAATATTGCTCCCGGCGGCGGTACTCGGAATCGGGATCGGCACCCTGAGTTTTCACTACCTGACCGAAGCCCATATCATGCTGATTATCGGCACCGTCGCGTTCCTGTTTACCCTCAACTTCGGGCTCAATAAGCTGCGCAAACGCCCCCTCAGGAAAACCTCGGTCGATCCGCTCAAAGGCACCCTGTGGGGAGCCTTGGCGGGGTTTACCAGTTTCAGCGTCCATGCAGGAGGCCCGCCGATGAATATCTATCTGCTACCGCAGCAGCTGGACAAGACACTATTTGCAGGAACCACGGTGATCTTTTTTAGCGTGGTTAATTTCGTCAAACTGATTCCCTACAGTTTCCTCGGCCTGCTCGACAGCGAGAACTTAGCAACATCCTTGGTACTGGTCGGGCTGGCACCGGTCGGCGTATTCACAGGTATATGGATGCATAAGCGGATCAACGATACCCTCTTCTATCTGCTCTGCTACGGGTTGCTTTTTCTGACCAGCCTAAAGCTTCTCTATCAAGCCGCTAGTGAATTACTGCCGCATTAAAACGGTTAGCCGAGTCGCTTAGCGCTGTAGCACCCGGCTCGATAAGGCGGAGGGCCGATGCGTAAGAAGACCTATGGGGCCATCAGGTTGATAGCGAAGCTAATGGCACGGCTGACTGAGCATATTGTCAGCACCGATCGAACAGTTTATTGTCCACGCTTGCTCATTCATCGCTCCCCTATGCAGGTAAAAACAGATGGTCGATAAGGTCTACCTCACCGCTCAGGGACTTCTGGAAGATTCATTCCGATTGGGCTTGGAAATATTCAAGAGTGACTTCCGTCCTGACTTTATTGTCGGCGTCTGGCGCGGAGGCACCCCGGTGGGCATCGCGGTGCAGGAGATTCTCGATAATCTGGGAGTTAAAACCGACCATATCTCTATCCGAACCTCCTCCTACACCGGTATCGGTGAACGGGGCCGCGAGGTCCGGGTGCACGGCCTCGACTACATCATTCGCAATGTGGATGCACACCATTCATTGTTAATCGTCGACGATGTCTTCGACACGGGTTTGAGCATCAAAGCGGTGATCGACACCCTGCGCATGAAAGCACGTCTTAATACCCCCGGCGACATCCGCATCGCGACCCCCTGGTTTAAACCGGCCAATAACAAGACCGATCTGAAGCCCGACTACTTCCTGCACACATCCGCTGACTGGCTGGTATTCCCGCACGAACTCAACGGCCTGGATCGTGATGAGGTGCTTGCGAACAAACCTGGCATGAAAGCAATTTTCGAAGAGTACGGCATCTAGG
>SDWN01000220.1 GCA_004195305.1 Neptunomonas sp.
TTGGACAGCTCCAGATACCAATCGCAGTATTCGTTCCAGATAAATTCGAACAGGTGCTGAGCTGCCTGATCAAAGCGGAACTCGCTCATAGCATTGTCGATCTGCAGCTCGGTGTGCTGTAGTCGCGAGACGATCCAGCGGTCAGCCAGACTCAGCTCCAGCGCGCCGCCGTTCTGGCCACAGTCTTTGGCGGCCACCGTGTTGCCTTGTTCGTCCTGCTGCTCGGTGTTCATCAGCACATAGCGGGCGGCGTTCCATATCTTGTTGCAGAAGTTGCGGTAGCCTTCGATCCGGCCCATGTCGAATTTGATGTCGCGGCCGGTGGAGGCCAGCGAGCAGAAGGTGAAACGCAGCGCGTCGGTGCCATAGGTAGCGATCCCCTCGGGGAACTCGTTACGGGTCTGCTTCTCAATCTTGGCGGCCAGCTTGGGCTGCATCATGTTGGCGGTGCGTTTGCTGACCAGGTCTTCGAGCTTGATGCCGTCTATCAGGTCCAGCGGATCGAGTACGTTGCCCTTGGACTTGGACATCTTCTGGCCCAGCGAATCACGCACCAGGCCATGCACATAGACCTGCTTAAAGGGTACCTGTGGGGTGCCATCGTCATCTTTGACGAAGTGCATCGTCATCATGATCATCCGGGCGACCCAGAAGAAGATGATATCAAAGCCGGTAACCAGCACATCGGTGGAGTGGAAGGTTTTTAGGAAATCGGTCTTCTCCGGCCAGCCCAGGGTTGAGAACGTCCACAGTGCTGAGCTAAACCAAGTGTCGAGCACGTCGTTGTCCTGACGCAGTGCGATCTCGTCACCGAGGCCGTTTTCATGCCGCACTTCGGCTTCATCGCGGCCCACGTAGACCCTGCCTGAGTCGTCGTACCAGGCCGGGATGCGGTGACCCCACCAGAGTTGGCGGGAGATGCACCAATCCTGGATATCACGCATCCAGGAGAAGTACATGTTTTCGTATTGCTTGGGCACGAACTCGATATCGCCGTCTTCGACCGCTTTGATTGCAGGTTTGGCCAGGGTCTTGGCGTCGACATACCACTGATCGGTCAACCAGGGCTCGATCACTGCGTGGGAACGGTCGCCTTTAGGCACCTTGAGGGCGTGATCATCGACCTTTTCCAGCAGCCCCTGGCGCTCAAATTCGGCGACGATCTGTTTCCGTGCCACAAACCGGTCCAGGCCCGCAAAGTCGGCAGGCAGGCTAGTATCCGCGCTACTGTTAACCGAACCATCGATATTGAACACTTGGGCCTGGGTCAGAACCGCCGCATCGCGATCGAGAATGTTGAACAGCGGCAGTTGATGCCGCTTACCGACCTCGTAATCGTTGAAATCATGCGCCGGAGTGATCTTGACGCAGCCGGTGCCAAACTCAGGGTCGACGTAATCATCGGCGATGATCGGAATGCGTCGATTCACCAGGGGCAGGATGATCTCTTTACCGACCAGTGCCTGATAGCGCGCGTCTTCGGGGTGCACCGCAACGGCGGAGTCACCCAGCATGGTTTCGGGGCGGGTGGTGGCCACGGTCAGATAATCCAGACCCTCGGCGGTCTTGGCACCGTCGGCCAGCGGGTAGCGGAAGTGCCACAGACTGCCTTTCTCATCGATGTTCTCGACCTCAAGGTCGGAGATGGCGGTATGCAGTGCCGGGTCCCAGTTTACCAGTCGTTTGCCACGGTAGATCAGACCGTCCTGGTGCAGTCGCACAAAGGCTTCTTTAACGGCTTCACTCATGCCATCGTCCATGGTGAAACGCTCGCGGGACCAGTCGACCGATGAGCCCAGGCGGCGGATCTGGTTGGTGATGGTGCCACCGGATTCTTCCTTCCACTCCCAGATCTTGTCGATAAAGGCGTCCCGCCCCAGATCGTGACGGCTGACCCCCTGCGCTCCCAGTTGGCGTTCAACCACCATCTGGGTGGCGATACCTGCGTGATCGCAACCCGGCTGCCACAGGGTGTTATGCCCCTTCATGCGGTGGTAGCGGATCAGACTGTCCATGATGGCGTTGTTAAAGCCGTGCCCCATATGCAGGCTGCCGGTGACGTTGGGCGGCGGGATCATGATGCAGTAAGGATCGCCCTCGCCGGAGGGTTTGAAATAACCTTTTTTCTCCCAGGTTTGGTACCAGGAGCGTTCAATCGCGTGGGGTTGGTAGGTCTTATCCATAGCGGGGTAATTTGAACTCGTTGTCAACTGTCAGAATGGGGGTGGCCGGGCTGCCGATAATGGCTGAAAAATGTACCCGTGCCTGGCGCCGAATCGCTCGATTATACACGCGGGTTGCTGGCGGGTGTAGGCGGATATGGGAAGGAAATGTTTATGCCTGGCTGAGTGTATTACGAAAAGTAGGGGTTTTTCCTATAGTCATCTGCGTGGTACATGATTAAAGTCATTCATTTATATATCCGTTAAGTTCCTTACGCGCTCAGTTTGCCTGTTGCGAATAAAATGTAATCTGAACATCTGTCTCGGTAAGGATCTTGGTTGGTGCTAATTGCGTGCCTGTCTTGTTCGTAGCGGTAGTACAGGAATCTCATGAGTTCACACAAGGATCGCCCGGCTTCCCCTGTCTATATCAAGCTGATCTGCTGGTTGGGCCCGCTGGCCTCCCTGCTGCTGGCATTTTATATCGAATTGATGCATATCGAAGATGCGTTTGCTGAGATCTCCTTGCAGACGTTTGCGGAGGTTGAATCCCGGGTCGATATGTTTGAGTTGGCCTTGGAAGGGTTTGCCAATTTTTTGGCTATTTCTGGCAGTGACGATGACGCCTCGATTCGGGTCTACGTTCAGGGGGTTCGTGCGCTTTACCCCGAGCTCTATATGTTCGAGATCGCCACGCGTGTGGAGCACGCGCAGCGCCAGGCCTTTGAGCAGTCAATGCGGTCTAAGGGTTATACTGACTTTTTTATCCATACATTCGATCAAATCAGTGATAGGCCTCTGCTGCCGATCAGTAAACGTTCCTACTATTATCCGATTCGATTTCTAGAGCCGCAATCTCCGGCCACCGCTCAGCTTATGGGGTTGGATATCGGCAACAGCACTGTTGAGTTGGTCAGTACTCTGATGCGTTCACTCAGTTCTTCGCGCCCTATGGCTTCCCGTACGTTCGAGTTGCTGGAGGGCGGCAAGGGTTACGTTATCTACCGTCCGGTGGCTGTCGGCTCTGCCCCTCAGACCGGTTATCATCCCATGGACGTAGCCTTGTTGGCGATCAGGACCGAAGATCTGCTGCCCCGCTGGTTGCAGAGTCAGGATCGTTACGGCGTTAGCTTTCGGTATCCGCAGGCTGCAGCGGGTGGGGAAGATGCGTCAGAGGAGGTTGTCGTCAGCTCCATTAGCGATCACGCTCATAATGTGCCGTGGTATGAGTTCGTAACGCTGCAGCGAGTAGGTCGTATCGACAATGAATCAAAGCCGTTCGATCTCAAGCTGACAAAGGGTGTTCACTGCTCTGATTTGAACCTCTTGTGGCTGTTGATCGTGACATTATCGGGTTCCTTCCTCTGTTTCTATCTGGCACGTTACCTGTGTCAGCACCATCATCGAAAATGTGTGGCCCACGCGCAACAGCAGCAGCTGTATCGCAAGGCCAATTTCGATTCGTTGACGGATCTTCCTAATCTCAATCTGCTCCTGGATCGAGCCGAGCAGGCGATTC